>NZ_JARAYQ010000469.1:0-3321 GCF_033794505.1 Streptomyces sp. MB09-01
GGAGGCGAGGGCGGCGAGCAGCAGGGTGCGTCGGGCCTGGGCGGGGACCCCGGCGAGGAGCCGGCGGGCCACCTCGCGTGCCTGTCCGGACACGGGCAGCGGGTCGGCGTGGTGGGCGTTGCTGTCGCGCGCCTCGGCGGCTTCGGCCAGGGAGTGGCCGAGGGCGAGGGCGAGGCGCGGGTTGCCGCCGCTGGCCTGGTGGATGCGGCCGGCGAGGCGGGCGGGGAGGCAGTGGCGGACGAGGAGTTCGGCGACCTCGTCGGCGCCGAGCGGGGGGACCCGGATCGCGGGGACGCCGGGTCCGCAGAGGGATTCTCCGACGGGGGCTCCGCCCTGGACACATTCGGCGACCAGGACCCGTACGCGGGGCGGGGTGAGGCGCAGCGCGAAACGGAGGAGGTCGGTGCTCTCGGCGTCGAGCCACTGGGCGTTGTCGAGGACGAGCAGGACGGGCTGGCGGGCGGCGAGGGTGCGGAGCACCTCGACGACGGCGAGGCGCAGCGCAATGTGGTCGCGGCCGGCGCGGGGGGCGTCCGCCTCGCGGCGCAGCAGGGCGACGGCGGTGCGCTGGGGACCGGAGAGCTGGTCCAGGGCGGCGCCGGGGACGGAGGCGAGGAGGGCGGCGGCGGAGGCCTCGGGTATCCACTGGTCGGCGGCCTCGGGGGCGAGGCGGAGCACGCTCTCGCGCCGGGCTTCGGCCGCGGCCGCGACGGCGCGGACGACCTCGGTCTTGCCCGCGCCAGCGGGTCCGGTGAGGAGGGCCCGGCCGTGCGTGGTCAGCGCATGGCCGACCGCCTTGATGAGTTCGCCGTGTCCGACACTCGTGTCAGCGTTCCCCGTCGCCGCCACCACGCACAGCCACCAGCCTTTCGGTCCCCAGCTTCCTGTGCCCTTCCTGTGAGAGGCGACAATACGAGGTCGGATGGCGGGCGGGCCCGGATTGTGACGCAGAAATCAGTCACGTGCCGGGAAAACCCGTCGGACCTGCCGATACGAGGTGTATCAGCAGGTCCGGGGATCATTCCTGGTCCGTACTATCGGCCCGTCAGGCCGAGTTGGCGGCCGGACCGGGAACCGGCCGGAAGCCGGTCACCGGCGCCTCAGAACGCGAGGTTCCAGGAGTCGATCTTGCCGGTGTCGCCGCCGGCGTTGTCGTTCACGCGGAGCTTCCAGGTGCCGTTCGCGACCTCGGAGGAGGCGTTGACGGTGAAGACCTGGTTGATGTTGTCCGTGCTACCGCCGGCCCGGTTGTGGACCGTGTAGACGCTGCCGTCGGGGGCCACGAGGTCGACCTTCAGGTCACCGATGTAGGTGTGAACGATGTTCACGCCCACCTTGAGGGTGGCCGGGGCGTTGCCGGTCTTCCCCGTGACGGTGATCGGGCTCTCCACGGTGGTGTTGTCACCGATGGCGAAGTCCGTGCCGTTCTCGAAGGCCGGGGTGGGCGGGGTCGAGGTGACCGCGGCGACGGTCGCGGCGGCGTCGGCGAGACCGGTGCCGCAGCCGCCGGTGCAGGTGCCGGCCAGCGGGCGGGCGTTCGTCTTAATCGCCGACTCGATCTGCGCCGGGGTCAGGGCGGAGTTGGCCGACTTCAGCAGGGCGGCGAGACCCGCGACGTGCGGGGCGGCCATGCTGGTGCCCTGGTAGGGCTTGTAGATCTCGGCGCCGGGGGTGGTGGTGCCCGCGTTCAGCGTGGAGAGGATCGCGTTCTCGGGGGTGGTGACGGTGCCGGGCGTGTCGGTGGCGCGGCGGGTCTCACCGCCCGGGGCGGCGACGTCGATGATCGCGCCGTAGTTCGAGTAGTACGAGCGGTCGCCCGCGCGGTTGCTCGAGGCGACGTTGATCACGTTGTTGCAGCTGGCGGGCGAGAAGTTGGCCGCGTCCGCGTTGCTGTTGCCGGCCGCGACGACCACGGTGGTACCGCGGGCGACGGCGGCGTTGATGGCGTTCTGGTAGCTGGTGCCGCAGGCGCCCGAGCCGCCGAGGCTCATGTTGATGACCTTGGCCGGGGTGGCGTTGGCCGGGACACCGGCCACGGAGCCGCCGGAGGCCCAGGTGATGGCGTCGACGATGTCCGAGGTGGCGCCGCCGCACTTGCCGAGCACGCGGATGGGCTGGATCTTCGCCCCGTACGCGATGCCGGCGACGCCCTTGGAGTTGTTCGTGGCCGCGGCGATGGTGCCCGCGACGTGGGTGCCGTGCCAGGAGGAGTTGCTGGCCTTGGAGCCGAGGCCGCACTCGCCGTCGGTGGCGTTCCAGTCGCCCTGGTCTGCGGGGTTGTTGTCGCGGCCGTTGCCGTCGCGGGCGTCGGCGGAGCTGGAGATGAAGTCGTAGCCCGCGACAACGTTCGGGGCGACGTCCGAGTGGGCGACGTAGCCGGTGTCGATCACGGCGACGGTGACCCCGGAGCCGGTGGTCTTGTCCCAGGCGGCCGGAACGTTCATGCCGGCGGTGGGCTCGAAGAGGTCCCACTGCTTGGCGTACTCGGTGTCGTTCGGGGTGACGGCCTGGGCGTAGGCGCGGGAGTCCGGCTCGACGTAGGCGACGTCCGGGTCGGCGCGGAACTGGGCCATCACGTCGGCCGCGTCGGCCGGGGCCACGGTCCCGCCGAGGTTGACCAGGGCCGCTCCGGTGCCGAGGCGGCGGTCGAACTTCGCCTTCTTGCCGGCCTTCTTGCCCTTGGCGGCGGCGTCGTCGGCGGCCGCGGTGTTCGAGCTGGCTTCGGTGGCCGAGGCCTTGTAGCCGACGATGAGGTTCTGGACCGGCGCGGTGGCGGCGACCGTGGCGGCCGGCGCCGTGCCGGGGGTCTCGACGGCCGCGGCCACCGAGGCCGTGGCGGTGGCGGATCCGGCGAGCAGGGTGACGGAGATGGCCGCCACGGATATGAGCCGACGTCTGGAAGCGTGCACGTGTTCCCCTTCGCGGGCCGTTTCCGGGCAGGCCGGAGCGGCCGGTCGGTGCAGTGTGGGAGGTTCCGGCGGCCGCGGGGCCGGGAGCGAGTTGGTCGGTCTCGCCCCGGCCGCCGCCGCGCGCCACGTTGTCCCGGCCGCAACGGCGGGGCAGGGGCAACGGCGGTCCCGGCTCTTCCCCGGACGGTGGGGCCTACACGCCATGTGGGGTTGGCGTGTGAACCGCCCGGCCTGGGGAAGATCGCCGGTGGGCAGACAGTAGGCAACGCGGCGATGAACTCGATACGGGGAAAACCCTTGTCCGCCCCCTTCCGCACCCCCAGGGGGTCCCTCGGGGCGCGTGACCAGGGGTTCCGACGGCGCGCTGTGCGCCGGGTGCCCGCGGAGGCCGCCCGGCCGCCCCGTCCCGTCC
>NZ_JARAYQ010000046.1:0-31365 GCF_033794505.1 Streptomyces sp. MB09-01
CAGGGGCACCCCCCAAGCACCCCCCAAGCACCGCCCGAAGCCGCGCGGGTCCGGGCGCGGCTTCGGGCGGTGCTTGGGGGGTGCTTGGGGGGTGCCCCTGGGATGCCCCTGGGATGCGTCGGCCATCGGCATTCCCGGGCGCCAAGTACTTGCCAATATGGAAAGTGGTCGCCATATTGGAAAACGACCGATGAGTGTCCGGACGAGGGGGAGTCATGAACGAGGCGACGGAGGCGGCGGCCGGGGCGTTGGGCCGGGCGGCCGGAATGGAGAAGGCGGCCCGGGCGCGGAGCGGCTGGTACGCGCGCTACCTGTGCGCGTTCGCCGCCGGGCAGCTGGTGCTCGTCCCGGTGGCCGTGCTGGGGCGCGGTCCGGTCGCGGCGACGGTGATGGGGGTGATCAACGTGCTGCTCGTGAGCGGGCTCAGCGTGTACGCGGCGCGGCAGCGCGTCGTGCGCCGGGGCTTCGGCCTGAAGCACGGGGTGCTGATCGGGTCCTGGGCGACGGTCTTCGCCCTGATGGTCCTCCTCGGCACCACGGTGTTCGGCCGCAGCGTGCCCTTCGCGGCGGGGGCCGCGCTGGCGTGTGCGCTGCCGCTCGCGCTCGGCGCGTGGACCGAGATGCGGGGTGCGGCATGACGGACGGGGAGACCACGGGCGCAGCGGGGGCCTCCGCCCCGGCCGGGGCGGAGGCGAAGCGGGCCGGTCATCCGCGGCACGACCTGGCGCCGCTGCTGAACGCGCCCGTACGGCTGTCGGTGGTGGCGGCGCTGGTTCCGCTCGACAAGGCCGAGTTCGGTTTCGTACGGGACCTGGTCGAGGTCACGGACTCGGCTCTGTCCAAGCAGGTCGCGGCGCTGGAGGAGGCGGGCTGGGTGTCGGTCCGCAAGGGCCGCGTGGGGCGCCGACCGCGCACCTGGCTCTCGCTGACCCCCGAGGGCAGGACCGTGTACGAGCGCCACCTGGCCGCGCTGCGGGCGATCGTGCTGGGCTAGGCCCTGCGCGGGCCGGGCGGCGGGCTTCGCCGGTTCGGGTGGGGCCGGACTGACCGGCCGGCCAACTCAGGCAGCAGGGTTCTCGGCCCGCGGCCCGCGGCCAGACGCGCCGGGGCGGCGGGCCGAGCCACCTTGCGTTCGACGCCCTGCGGGGAGCGCCCCGACACACACCCGCCCCCAGCGGAAGCGGTGCCCGGACCGGCGTCGGGCGAAGCCGCCTCCATGGCTGCCGCGTTCGGAGCCGCCGAAAGCGCCCCGGCAGACACCCGGCCCCGGCGGAGGCGCCGGGGTGGGCGGGGCCATCTCGCGCAGCAGCCGCACCGTGATGGCCGGCGGGACGAGGGAGTCGCCGACCGCCACCCGCGGGGACCGCTTCAACCAGCATGGCCGGGCTGGCGTCCCTCAGGAGGAAGCCGGATGCTCCGCCGTGGAGCGCCGCGTGGACGTACTCGTCGAGGTCGAAGGTGGTGACGATGACGATGTGTGGTGTGTCGCTGCCGGACAGGCGCCGGGTTACTTCGAGGCCGTCCATCTTCGGCATGCGGATGTCGAGGAGGAGGACGTCGGGGCGGTGCTCGGCCACGGCGGCGAGGGCGGCCTCGCCGTGGACGACGTCGGCGACGACCTCGATGTCCGCCATGTCCTGGTCGTCCGCGATGACCGCTCTGATCGCCATGCGCCACCTGCCCCGCTCCCGCCCGCCGCTGCCGCCTCCGGTCGCCTCCCAGGGGACCGGAGGGCGGGTCGGCCCGCAACCGTACGGCGGACCGCCGGGTTGTTCGTGCGGTGCTCAAGCCGGCCTTGTGTACGGGCGGGGCGGGGCGCCTCGTCCTTCCGGCCGGTTCGCTGCGTTCGCGCCCGGCCGGAAGGACGAGGGGGTGCTACATGCTCGCCGCGGCGCTCTTGATCGCGGCGGCGAAGGTGGAGACCTCGGTGTAGACACCCGGATAGTCGGGGCGGGCGCAGCCTTCGCCCCAGCTGACTATGCCGACCTGGATCCAGGCGTTGTTGTTGTCGCGGCGGAACATCGGGCCGCCGGAGTCGCCCTGGCAGGTGTCGACGCCGCCCTGGTCGTAGCCGGCACAGATCTCCTCGGCCGGGATGAGGGAGCTGCCGTACGAGGCCTGACAGCTGGCGTCGGAGACGAAGGGGACGGTGGCCTTCATGAGGTAGCGCTGCTGGCCGCCGCCCTCGCGGGTGGCGCCCCAGCCGGCGACGGTGAAGGTGCCGTTGTCGTACTGCTTGGTCTCGGCGATCTTGAGGGTGGGCAGGTTGATGGGCTTGGCGAGCTTGATCAGGGCCCAGTCCTTGCCGCTGCCGTTGTAGCCGGGGGCGCGCAGGACCTTGGTGGACTTGACCTTGATGGCGCTGGAGCTGTTGAGGTCGACGACTCCGGCGGTGGCGGTGATGGAGGTGTTGTTGCCGGAGCCGCTCACGCAGTGGGCGGCGGTGAGGACGATCTGCTGGGTGTAGAGGGCGCCGCCGCAGCCCATGGAGAGGCGCACCATGAAGGGGAACTCGCCCTGGGCGGCGCGCGTGCCGCCGACGACGGGGGCCGTGCCGGCGGAGGCGGAGCCGGGCTGGAGGCTGACGGCCGCGAGGGCGACCGCTCCGACTGCGAGGCTGCGCTTCATGAACTGCACAAGGGTGGTCACAGTCAACACACTGCCTTTCGTGGGGGGTTGGGCCGTGCGCGTCATTGGGTGAATGACGGGTCCATGACACATCAGAGCCGCGGGCGCCATCAAGAACGCATTTTCGGCCAATCATCCGTTCGGGCGGCAGGGTTTGCGGCGAAGGGGACGCTGTGACGCAGAAGGGCGGGCCCGGAGGTCCGATCAAGCATGGATTTCCACATCTGGCGATGGTGCGGGCCTCGATCACCGCGCTCTTCCGGCGACTGTCGGCCGACGGGATCCGTGCCTACGACACGAGCTTCGCGCCCGCCGACGCCGCCTTCGACGCCACCGACGACCTGCACCTGGGCGCGCAGCGGGTGGCCTCGGCGATGGTGCGCGCGCTCCGGCTGCCCGATGCGCGCGTGGTGGTCGCCTTCCGGCCGATGGAACAGGCGGCGACCGTGGAACTGGCCGCGGGCCCCGAGTACTTCGTCGAGGTCAGCGACCGCTTCCGCACCCATCGCCGGGACCTGGCGGCGGCCCTGTCCCACGAGGTCACCCACGTCCTGCTGCACCGGCTGGACCTGCGCTTCCCCGGCACCGGGGAGAACGAGATCCTCACCGACACCGCCGCCGCCTACCTCGGGGCGGGCTGGCTGCTGCTCGACGCGTACCGCGAGGACGCGCTCACCCACCAGAAGTTCGGCTACCTCACCCCCGAGGAGTTCGGCTACGTCCTCGCCAAACGGGCCGCGCTGCTCGGCGAGGACCCCTCCACCTGGTTCACCAGCCCGCAGGCGTACGAGGCGTACGTCCGCGGGCGCGCGCTGGCCGAGCGGGACCACCGCCGGCCCCCGCTGGCGGCCGCGGGCACACTGGCGCGGCGGCGGTACGCGAAGGCGCGGCGCACCGGGCCCACCCCGGCGGGAGGACCGGCGGACCACTCGGCCGACGGACCGGCGTACCGCTTCGAACGCGCGGACCCCGGCCCCGGGTCCGGACTGCGGGTGAGCTTCCCCTGCCCGGTGTGCGGCCAGCGGCTGCGGCTGCCGGTGCGCGGGCGGCTCCGGGCCCGGTGCGGTCTGTGCCGCACCGTGCTCGACTGCGAGACCTAGCAACAGGGGGCATCCGGACGATCTTCATTCACCGGTCGGCCACGAAAAGTTTCTTACCGGCCAGTAGACATGGGGGCGGATCTCGCCAACTCTGGTCGCGTACACGTCAATTCGTGACCGAGGAGCGCCCCCCATGCGCAGCACCCGCCGCACCCGTATGTCCCGTACCGCCGCCGTCGGCGTGGCCGCAGCGGCCACCGTCATGACGCTGGTTCCGGCCACCGCCGCCCAGGCGGCCCCCGTCGGCGCCCCGGTGCCGGCCCCCGCCGCCGTCTCCGCGTCCGCCTCCGCGCCCGGCGGCAACGCGGCGATCCTCGGCATCGACTACGCCACCTGGCAGCGGGACGTGGCCGCCGTGATCGACGCGGCCCGCCCCGGCATCGAGCAGCGCATCGCCGCCTCGCCCGCCGGCGAGAAGCCGGCGCTCGTCCTCGACATCGACAACACCTCGCTGGAGACGGACTTCCACTGGTTCTGGACCTTCCCGACCCCGGCGATCGCCAAGGTCCGCGCCCTGACCCAGTACGCGCACGCCCGCGGGGTCGCCGTCTTCTTCGTCACCGCCCGCCCGGGGATCATCCAGTCCCTCACCGAGCGCAACCTCAAGGCGGTCGGCTACCCCGTCTCGGGGCTCTACGTCCGTGACCTGCCCGACCTGTTCGACGAGGTCAGCGCCTACAAGACGGAGAAGCGCGCGGAGATCGAGGCCCGCGGCTACACGATCGTCGCCAACATCGGCAACAGCCCGACCGACCTCGTCGGCGGTCACGCCGAACGCACCGTCAAGCTGCCGGACTACAACGGCAAGCTGTCCTGACCCGAGGGTTCGAGGGTCGCGGCGAGGCATTGACCGCCGCCCAGCCGAAGGCCACCGCCGGCCCGATCGTGGCGCCCGGGCCGGGGTGGGCCGCACCCGTCACCGCCGCCGAGCAGTTCCCGGAGGGCGCCCGTCACCCGGCCCGGCCGTGGCCGGCGGTGGCGGCCTGCGCGCGGGCGGTGCGGCGCGAGCCGTACGGGCCGGGGCGGACCGGGCGGACCGGGCGGGCCGGCGCCGCAGGCCTCGAGACCTGGAGCCGGCGGTCTCGGAACGGGCGAGGACAACATGTTGGGCCGGGGGCGGTTCAGCGAGTGGATGTAGCGGGTAGTCATATCCCACCGCAGGAAACGAAGACCCGGTCCCGACCCCTCGCCAGGGGGCCGGGCCCGCTTCGTTGTGGCCCCTGGGTCGTCTCTTTTGGATCTTGTCGGGTCAGAGACGGCCTACACCGGCGGCCCGACCGGTTCCACCGTGCCGGAGCAGCGGGCCCGTTCGGCGGCCAGGACGGTCAGGTGGCTGGTGAGCGACTCCTGCGGTCCGGACCTGACCAGGCCCGGGTCGCCGGTGGCGACGGCGGCGACGAAGGCGTCCATGAGGCCGGCGTCGCCGCCGCCGTGCCCGCCCGCGGCGTCCATCGGCCCGCCCCCGCCGATGGCGACCTGCTCCTCGGTGCGGGTCAGGAAGTCGTAGACCGTGATGCCGCGGCCGTCGCCCCGCAGTTCGCCGCGGGTTCCGAAGATCCGGGTGTGGCGGTCCGCCTGCTCGGTGAAGGCGGTCATGGTGAAGGTGGCCGTCGCCCCGGAGTCGAACTCCATGGCCACCACCTGGTGGTCGACGACGTCGTTGTCGCACGCGTACACGCACCGCCCGTAGGGCCCCTCCCGCAGTGCGGTCTCCAGGGCCCGCGGGGTGAACTCGTCGATCAGCACGCTCAGCGGCCAGCGGTGGCGGCCGTCGGCCAGCCGGTCGCCGTACTCGCGCACGGCGGAGTACGGGCAGTCAGGCTCGACCCCGCAGTCCAGGCAGCGGTCCGCCGCACCCGGCGGCCTGTTCTCGGGCCGGAAGTGGGAGAGCCGGCCGAAGCTGGAGACCCGTACGGGCGGGCGCCCCAGCACGTACTGGAGCCAGTCCAGGTCGTGGCAGGACTTGGCCATCAGCATGGTCGTCGCCTCGTCGGCGCGCCGCCAGTTGCCCCGTACGAACGAGTGGGCCTGGTGCCAGAAGCCGACCGGCTCCAGGTGCTGGACGCTCACGACGTCGCCGATGCGGCCGGAGTCGACGACGTCCTTGAGGGTCCGCGTGTAGGGCGTGTAGCGCAGGACGTGCCCGACGGAGAGGATGACGCCCGCCCGCTCGACGGCGTCGACGATGCGCCGGCACTCGTCCTCCGTGAGGGCCATCGGCTTCTCCAGCATGATGTGGTAGCCGAGCGCGGCGAACGCGAGGACCGGCTCCAGGTGGTCGCGGTCCAGGGTGCAGACGAGCACCGCGTCCGCGATCCGCCCGAGGGCGGCCAGCTCCCGCCAGTCGCCGAGCACGTGGTGGGCGTCGATGCCGTGGGCGGCGGCGAGCCGCTCCCGCCGGGGCGCGCGCGGTTCGGCGACCGCGACCACCCGGGCCCGCTCCGGGTGGGCCAGGGCCCATCGGGCGTAACCGCTCCCCCGGTCCCCCGCCCCGACGACGGCGAGCGTGATGGTGTCGGACATGGGCTCAGCCCCGCTTCCCGAACCGGTTGCCGCGCGCAGCAAGCGCTTTCCCGGGAGAAGCTAGCGGCCGCACGTCCCGCCCGACACCCCCCTTCACCCGTACGTGATCCGCACCGCGGGACCGCGCGGGAGGGCGCGGCCGGCCGGCGCCGGCGCCTGAGCCGGGCCCGTCACCCGCCCGCGCTGGGCGGGGCCGCGACGTTCAGCTGCCAGGAGACGCCGAAGCGGTCGTTCACCCAGCCGAACCGGTGGCTGAATCCGTACGAGCCCAGGGGCATCAGCTCCTGGCCCTGCTCGGCGAGCGCGCCGTAGAGGTGGTCGATCTCGGCCTCGTCCTCGCACTGGACGTACAGCGACACCGCGGGCGTGAAGCCGAACGCGTGCTCGGCCGGGCTGTCGATGCACATGAACTGCTGTCCGGCCAGGGAGAAGGTCGCGTGGCGCACCGTTCCCTCGGGGCCGGCTCCGGGTCCGCTCTCGTCGGGGCCGTAGCGGCTGACGGCGAGCACCTCCGCGTCGTCGAACAGCGAGACGTAGAAGCCCATGGCTTCCTCGGCCCGCCCCTCGAACATCAGAAACGTGGTGATCTTCTGCGGGGTCGGCGTGACGGCCATGGTCGGTTCGTGTCCTTTCGGCTCTTGTCCCGGACCAGGAACCTTAGCCTCCGGTCCCGCCGCCGGGACCGGAGGCGGCCCGCTACCGCGCGCCGTACACCGGCAGCGGAGCCTGCGCCGCGGCGAGGAGTTTCAGCGTGGTCTCGCCCGCCTCCGCGGGGGTCCGGCGGGAGTCGCGGTCGGCCGTGGGGCCCGGCCGCCAGCCCTCCATCACCGTGATCCGGCCGCCCTCCGCCTCGAAGACCCGGCCCGTGACCCCGGCCGAGGCGTCCGAGCCCAGCCACACCACCAGCGGGGACACGTTCTCCGGGGCCATCGCGTCGAAGCCGCCCTCCTCCGGGGCGGCCATGGTCTGCGCGAAGGTCTCCTCCGTCATCCGGGTCCGGGCCGCCGGGGCGATCGCGTTGACCTGGACCCCGTACCGGCCCATCTCCGCCGCCGCGACCATCGTGAGGCCGAGGATCCCGGCCTTGGCCGCGCTGTAGTTGCCCTGGCCGACCGAGCCCAGCAGCCCGGCCCCCGAGGAGGTGTTGACCACCCGGGCCGCCGTCTGCCGGCCGGCCTTCGCCTCCGCCCGCCACCATGCGGCCGCCGCCCGCAGCGGCAGGAAGTGCCCCTTCAGGTGGACCCGCATGACCGCGTCCCAGTCGTCCTCGTCCAGGTTGACCAGCATCCGGTCCCGCAGGAACCCCGCGTTGTTGACCAGGGTGTCGAGGCGCCCGAACGCGCCGAGCGCCGTCTCGACGAGGGAGGTCGCGCCCCGGGAGGTCGCGATGTCCCCGCCGTGCGCCACCGCCTCCCCGCCCAGCGCCTCGATCTCGGCGACGACCTGCGCCGCCGGGCCGTCCGGCCCCGGCAGCCCGTCCAGCCCCACCCCCAGGTCGTTGACGACGACCTGCGCCCCCTCGGCCGCGAAGGCCAGTGCATGGGCCCGGCCCAGCCCCCGACCAGCTCCCGTCACGACCACGACCCGGCCTTCGCACAGTCCCGCCATCTCAGCTCTCCTTGTTCACGGTTGCCGCATCCAGAAACGCCGGGCGCTCCCCGCCGCCGTGCACCAGCAGGCTCGCCCCGCTCACGTACGCCGCCCGGCCGGAGGCCAGGAACACGGCCGCCTCCCCCACGTCCGAGGGCTGCGCCAGCCGCCCGAGCGGGACGGTGGCGGCCACGGCCGCGACCCCGGCCTCGTCGCCGTAGTGCAGGTGCGTCAGCTCGGTCCGCACCATGCCCAGGACCAGCGAGTTCACGCGTACCTCGGGCGCCCATTCCACGGCCATGGACCGGGCCAGGTTCTCCAGGCCGGCCTTCGCGGCCCCGTAGGCGGCCGTCCCCGGCGAGGGCCGGGTGCCGCTGACACTGGCGATCATCACCACCGAGCCGCGGGTCTCCCGCAGCCACGGGTACGCCGTCAGGGATGCCGTCATCGGCGCCACCAGGTTCAGCTCGACGACCCGCGCGTGGCGTTCCGCCTCCCCCTCGCCCAGCAGCCGGTACGGGGTGCCGCCCGCGTTGTTGACCAGGCAGTCGAGGCGCCCGTACCGTCCGGCGACCGTGCCGAAGAAGTCGCGCACGGCGGCGGGATCGCGCAGGTCGACGGCACTGAAGGAGGCCTTGCGGCCGCCCGCCGAGACCGGTTCGTCCGGGGGCCGCCGGGCGCAGACGACGACGTCCGCGCCGGCCGCGAGGAACGACCGGGCGATCCCGGCGCCGACGCCCCGGGTTCCCCCGGTGACGACGACAACCCTCCCGTCGAGCTCCATGGGCTGCTACCTTCCTCGCCTAACAAATGTTTGGTGGAAAGGTAGCTGATCCGCTCATGGGTGTCTCCACCTCCAGCCCGGACAAGGGCATCGCACTCGTCACAGTCGACTTCCCGCCCGTCAACGCACTGCCCGTGCAGGGCTGGTACGACCTCGCCGACACCCTCCGCGCCGCCGGCCGCGACCCCGAGGTCCGCTGCGTCGTCCTCGCCGCCGAGGGCCGCGGCTTCAACGCCGGGGTCGACATCAAGGAGATGCAGCGCGACACCGGGCACACCGCCCTCATCGGCGCCAACCGGGGCTGCTACGAGGCCTTCGCCGCCGTCTACGAGTGCGAGGTACCGGTCGTCGCGGCCGTGAACGGCTTCTGCCTGGGCGGCGGCATCGGCCTCGTCGGCAACGCCGACGCGATCGTCGCCTCCGACGACGCGGCCTTCGGCCTGCCCGAGCTCGACCGGGGCGCCCTCGGCGCCGCCACCCACCTGGCCCGGCTGGTCCCGCAGCACCTGATGCGCGCGCTGTACTACACCTCGCGCACCGCCACCGCCGCCGAACTGCACGCGCACGGCTCGGTCTGGAAGGTGGTCCCGCGCGCCGAACTGCGCTCCGCCGCCCTGGAGCTGGCCGCCGAGATCGCGCGCAAGGACGGCTACCTGATCCGGCTGGCCAAGGCGGCCATCAACGGGATCGACCCCGTGGACGTGCGCCGCAGCTACCGCTTCGAGCAGGGCTTCACCTTCGAGGCCAACCTCAGCGGCGTGGCCGACCGGGTCCGCGACGCCTCCGGGAAGGGAGAGCGCACATGACCGACAAGTCCATGACCCCCGAAGATGTGGTCGGGCAGCTGCGGAGCGGGATGACCATCGGCATCGGCGGCTGGGGATCGCGTCGCAAGCCGATGGCCCTGGTGCGGGCGCTGCTCCGCTCCGAGATCACCGATCTCACCGTGATCTCGTACGGCGGCCCCGACGTCGGCCTGCTGGCCGCCGCCGGCCGCATCCGCCGACTCGTCGCCCCCTTCGCCACCCTCGACTCCATCCCGCTGGAGCCGCACTTCCGGGCCGCCCGCGAGCGCGCCGCCTTCACCCTCACCGAGCTCGACGAGGCCATGTTCATGTGGGGCCTGCACGCCGCCGCCAACCGGCTCCCCTTCCTGCCCGTCCGCGCCGGCCTCGGCTCCGACGTGATGCGGGTCAACCCGGAGCTGCGCACGGTCACCTCCCCCTACGACGACGGCGAGGAGCTCGTCGCCGTCCCCGCCCTGCGCATGGACGCCGCCCTGGTCCACCTGAACCGGGCCGACCGCCTCGGCAACGCCCAGTACCTGGGTCCGGACCCGTACTTCGACGACCTCTTCTGCGAGGCCGCCGACGCCGCCTACGTCTCCTGCGAGCAGCTCGTCGGGACCGCCGAGCTCGCCAAGGCCGGCCCTCCGCAGTCCCTGCTCGTCAGCCGCCACTCGGTCACCGGGGTCGTGGAGACCCCGAACGGTGCGCACTTCACCTCCTGCGTCCCCGACTACGACCGCGACGAGCCCTTCCAGAAGCTCTACGCGACCACCCCCTGGCCCGAGTTCGCCGAACGCTTCCTCTCCGGGGCGGGCGAGCACGACTACCAGTCCGCCGTACGGACCTGGCACGAGGAGCAGCAGCTGTGACCGCCACGCCGACCACCCCGACCGTCACCCGCGCCGAGTACTGCGTGATCGCCTGCGCCGAGGCCTGGCGCGACAACGGCGAGGTCCTCGCCAGCCCGATGGGCCTGATCCCCTCCTTCGGGGCCCGGCTCGCGAAGCGGACCTTCTCCCCCGACCTGCTCCTGACCGACGGCGAGGCCCTGCTCGTCGGCCTCGACGGCACGCCCGAGGGCTGGCTGCCGTACCGGCGCCACCTGACCATGGTCACCGGCGGCCGGCGGCACGTGATGATGGGCGCCAGCCAGATCGACCGCTTCGGCAACCAGAACATCTCCTGCATCGGCGACTGGGAGCGGCCGGCCCGCCAGCTCCTGGGGGTGCGCGGCGCCCCCGTCAACACCCTCAACAATCCGGTGAGTTACTGGATCCCCAAGCACTCCACCCGGGTGTTCGTGGAGCGCGTGGACATGGTCAGCGGGGTCGGCTACGACCGGGCCGAGGCGGCCGGGGTGACCCGCTTCCACCACCTCCCCCGGGTGGTCAGCGATCTCGGCGTCCTCGACTTCGGCGGCCCCGGCCACGCGATGCGGCTGGCGTGCGTGCACCCCGGGGTCACCGTCGAGGAGGTCCGGGCGGCCACCGGGTTCGAGCTGGCCGCCGCCGGAGAGGTCCCGTACACCCGGGAGCCGACGGCGGACGAGCTGCGGCTGATCCGCGAGGTGATCGACCCCAAGGGGCTGCGCGAGCGCGAAGTGCGGGGCTGATCCGATGGAGACGGCATTCACCGAGCTGGTCGGCGTGGAGCACCCGATCGTGCAGACCGGCATGGGCTGGGTCGCCGGCCCCCGCCTGGTGTCGGGCGCGGCGAACGCGGGGGCGCTGGGGATCCTGGCCTCGGCGACGATGACCGTGGACCAGCTGCGGTCGGCGGTCCGTGAGGTCAGGTCCCGCGTCCCGGACGGGACTCCCTTCGGGGTCAATCTGCGCGCGGACGCCGGGGACGCGGCGGAACGCGCCCAGCTGATCATCGACGAGGGGGTACGAGTCGCCTCCTTCGCGCTCACGCCCTCCGAGGAGCTGATCGGGCGGCTCAAGGAGGCGGGCGTGGTCGTCATCCCGTCGATCGGGGCCCGGCGGCACGCCGAGAAGGTCGCGGCCTGGGGCGCCGACGCGGTGATCGTGCAGGGCGGCGAGGGCGGCGGGCACACCGGGGACGTGGCCACGACGGTGCTGCTGCCCCAGGTGGTGGACGCCGTGGACATCCCGGTGGTCGCGGCGGGCGGCTTCAGCGACGGGCGCGGCCTGGTCGCGGCCCTGTCGTACGGGGCCGCGGGCATCGCCATGGGCACCCGTTTCCTGCTGACCTCGGACTCCACCGTCCCGGACGCCGTGAAGGCCGAGTACCTGAAGGCCACCGTCAAGGACGTCACGGTCACCACCGCGGTGGACGGGCTGCCGCACCGGATGCTGCGCACCGCGCTGGTCGACTCCCTGGAGCGGGCGGGCCGCACCCGGGCTCTGGCCCGGGCGGTCCGGCACGCGGCCGGCTTCCGGAAGCTGTCCGGTCTGAGCTGGCCTCAGATGGTCCGCGACGGCCTCGCGATGAAACACGGCAAGGACCTGGCCTGGAGCCAGGTCCTGCTCGCCGCGAACACCCCGATGCTCCTCAAGGCGTCCATGGTCGAGGGCCGTACGGACCTCGGCGTCATGGCATCGGGCCAGGTCGCGGGGGTGATCGACGATCTCCCGTCCTGCGCGGAGCTCGTCTCCCGCGTCATGGCCGAGGCACAACAGGCACTCGAAGCACTGCACTCGCTCCGCACCCTGCCACCACCAGGGTGATCCCCCTTCTCCGTCACAGGAGTCGCCTCCATGAGCCGTGCCCGCATCCGCCTGGCGACCGCGGCGGCCGCCGCCGCCCTCGCCATCGGAACCCTGCCCGCCTCCGCGTACGCGGCGGCGGCGCCCGGAGCCGGGGTCAGCGCCCGGCACCACCAGTCCCACCAGCAGACAGAACCGATCCGTCAGATCCCCCTCCAGGGCGCCGTCAACGTCCGTGACCTCGGCGGCTACCGCACCTGGACCGGCGGCACGGTCCGCCAGGGGCTCGTCTACCGCTCCGACGCACTGAGCAAGCTGACCGACGCCGACGTCACCACCGTCTCCGGTCTCGGCCTCACGAAGGTCGTCGATTTCCGCATCCCCATGGAGCTCCAGTACGACGGCGCCGACCGGCTGCCGCCCGGGCTCACCCCCACCTCGCGCCCGGTCAGCGACCTCGGCCTCTACGGAACCCTCGTCGGCGCGATCGCCAGCGGCGACCCCGTCACACAGGAGCAGATGCTCGGCGGCGGCCGCGCCGAGGCCTACATGCGCGACATCTACCGGACCTTCGTGACCAGCCCCGAGAACCGGGCGCAGTTCGCGGCGACCCTGCGGGAGATCGCGGACGGCTCCCAGGGGCCGATCCTCTACCACTGCACGTCCGGCAAGGACCGGACCGGCTGGACGAGCTACGTCCTGCTGCGCGCGCTGGCCGTCCCCGAGGACACCGCCGAGCGCGACTACCTGGAGTCGAACACCTTCCGCGCCGCCTACGACGCCCGGCTGCGGGCGGGCCTCAAGCAGTCGGGGCGCATGCAGAACCCCGACCTGCTGATCCCGCTCCAGGAGGTCCGCCAGGACTACCTGGACGCGGCGACGACGCAGATGGAGGCCGACTACGGCAGCTTCTACGGCTACCTGACGCAGGGCCTGGGCCTGGACCTGCGGACGCTGGCGAAGCTCCAGAAGAAGATGGTCCGCTAGCGGAAACGACTGCGCCGGGCAGTGCGTGTCGCACTGCCCGGCGCGGAGTCCGTACGGTCAGACCGCGCGGCGGCGGCCCTGTCCCGCGGAGCCGACCCTGCTGCGCGCGGACGCCGCGGCCGCACCACCGGTGGCGCCGCCACCGGTGCGCCGGCCGCGCTCGCCGGAGCCGGTGGCCCCGCCGCCGCCCTGGCCGCCGCGGCGGGCCTGGCCCGACCCGGAGGCCGCCGGGGCCTGCCCGGAAGCGCCGCCACCGGAACGGTGGCCGCGGCCGCCGGCCGCCGGGGCGCCGCCCGTGGCGGAGCCGGTGCGCGGCCCGCCCGACCGGCGGCGCGAGCCGGAGCCCGAACCGGATCCGGATCCGTTGCGCGGCTTCGGCGCGGTCGGCTGCGGCACGTCCAGCACCACCGGGATGCCCGAGGGCTCCTTGGCGCCGGTCAGCCGGGACAGCTCCGCGTCGGAGGACTTGATCTGCGCGGTGCGCGGGGAGATCCCGGCGTCCGACATCAGCCGGGTCATGTCCCGCTTCTGGTCGGGCAGCACCAGGGTGACCACGCTGCCGGACTCGCCGGCGCGGGCGGTACGGCCGCCGCGGTGCAGGTAGTCCTTGTGGTCGGTGGGCGGGTCCACGTTCACGACGAGGTCGAGGTCGTCGATGTGGATGCCGCGCGCCGCGACGTTCGTCGCCACCAGTGCGGTGACCTCGCCCGTCTTGAACCAGTCCAGGGTGCGGTTGCGCTGCGGCTGGGAGCGGCCGCCGTGCAGGCCGGAGGCGCGGACGCCGTCCGCGAGGAGCTTCTTGACCATACGGTCGACCCCGCGCTTGGTGTCGACGAACATGATCACCCGGCCGTCGCGAGCGGCTATACGCGTGGCCACGGCCTTCTTGTCGGTCTCGTCCATGACGTAGAGGACGTGGTGCTCCATCGTGCTGACCGCGCCGGCGGACGGGTCGACGGAGAAGGCGACCGGGTCGTGCAGGAACATCTTGACGAGCTTGTCGATGTTCTTGTCCAGCGTCGCCGAGAAGAGCATGGTCTGGCCGTCGGCCCGGACCTGCTTGAGCAGCGCGGTGACCTGCGGCATGAAGCCCATGTCGGTCATCTGGTCGGCCTCGTCGAGGACGGTGATGCCCACCTGCGAGAGGTCGGCGTCACCGCGGTCGATGAGGTCCTTGAGACGGCCGGGGGTGGCGACGAGCACCTCGGCGCCGCGGCGCAGGGCGCCGGACTGCCGGTTGATCGACATGCCGCCGACGACGGTCGCGATGCGCAGGTTGACGGCCGTGGCGTACGGGGCCAGGGCGTCGGTGACCTGCTGCGCGAGCTCGCGGGTCGGTACGAGGACCAGGGCGAGCGGCTGCTTCGGCTGCGAGCGGTGGCCGGCGGTACGGGCCAGCAGCGCCAGGCCGAAGGCCAGCGTCTTGCCGGATCCGGTGCGGCCGCGGCCGAGCAGGTCACGGCCGGCGAGCGAGTTCGGCAGCGTCGCGGCCTGGATCGGGAACGGCTCGGTGACGCCCTGGGCTGCGAGGGTCTTCAGCAGCGCCTCGGGCATGTCCATGTCCTCGAACGCGGCGACCGGCGGGAGCGCCGGGGTCAGCGGTTCGGGCATGGTGAATTCTTGGGGCCTGGCAACGGGGGCGGACTTCTGCCGTCCCGCACCAGCCTTCGGACGTCCCTGGGCCGCGCCTCGGCCCCGGGTGGGGCGGCGGCTGGGTCGTGCGGAGCTGGAGCTGGTCATGCGGAAATGCCCTCCTGAAACCGGCAGGTACAACAAGGTCGAAACAGCAGACAAGCCGGGGCCCGCACCTTCACGGTGCGGACCCCGGCAAGCTGACGTACTTAGTTGGCGGGGAGGATGTTCTCCGCCTGGGGGCCCTTCTGGCCCTGGGTGACGTCGAAGGACACGCGCTGGCCCTCCTGGAGCTCACGGAAGCCCTGGGTGGCGATGTTCGAGTAGTGGGCGAAGACGTCCGGGCCGCCACCGTCCTGCTCGATGAAGCCGAAGCCCTTTTCCGAGTTGAACCACTTCACGGTGCCAAGTGCCATTTTGAATCTCCTGAATAGGCGGCAAAGGGCCCCATCCGGAGATTCCGGCAAAACAATAAAAGCGCCTGAGGAACATTCCCGTCAGGCGCACATAAAGTTCATGGGTACCACAACTGCAACGAGCTCTAAGCTAGCACACCTCCGTGCGTGGATGTGCCCGCAGGCGTGTGACCTGCGTCGTCCGTGTGAAAACTCCCGTCGGGGCCCCGGTCGCCGGGGGTGTCGGGGGCCCCGCCGGACCGGGCTACAGCCGCTCGATGATCGTCACGTTGGCCTGGCCGCCGCCCTCGCACATGGTCTGGAGGCCGTAGCGGCCCCCGGTGCGTTCCAGCTCGTGCAGGAGCGTGGTCATGAGCTTCACGCCCGTCGCGCCCAGCGGGTGGCCCAGGGCGATCGCGCCGCCGTTGGCGTTGACCCGCTCCGGGTCGGCCCCGGTCTCCTTGAGCCAGGCCAGCACCACCGGGGCGAAGGCCTCGTTGATCTCCACCAGGTCGATGTCGGCCAGCGTCATGCCGGTCTTCTTCAGCGCGTGCGCCGTCGCCGGGATCGGCGCGGACAGCATGCGGATCGGGTCCTCGCCCCGGACCGAGAGGTGGTGGATGCGGGCCCGCGGCCGCAGGCCGTGTTCCCGTACGGCCCGCTCGGAGGCGATCAGCAGGGCCGCCGCGCCGTCCGAGACCTGCGAGGAGACGGCTGCGGTGATGGTGCCGCCCTCGACGACGGGCTCGAGGGCCGCCATCTTCTCCAGCGTGGTGTCCCGGCGCGGGCCCTCGTCCACCGCCACGTCCCCGTACGCCACCGTCTCGCGGGTGAAGCGCCCCTCGTCGATCGCCCGCAGGGCCCGCTGGTGGGAGCGGAGGGCGAACTCCTCCATGTCCCGCCGGGTGATGCCCCACTTCTCCGCGATCAGCTGGGCGCCGTGGAACTGGTTGACCGGGGCGTCCCCGTACCGCGCCCGCCAGCCCGCCGATCCCGCGTACGGACCCTCGGTGAGGCCCAGCGGCTCGGCCGCCTGCCGCGAGGCGAAGGCGATCGGGATCATCGACATGTTCTGGGTGCCGCCCGCGACGACCAGGTCCTGGGTCCCGGAGAGCACTCCCTGCGCCGCGAAGTGCACGGCCTGCTGCGAGGACCCGCACTGGCGGTCGACGGTGACCCCGGGCACCTCCTCCGGGAGGCCCGCCGCCAGCCAGGCCGTCCGCGCGATGTCGCCCGCCTGCGGTCCCACCGTGTCGAGGCAGCCGAACACCACGTCCTCCACGGCGGCTGGGTCCACCCCGGACCGCTCGACCAGCGCCTTCAGGACGTGCGCGCCCAGGTCGGCCGGGTGGACGGCGGACAGCCCGCCCTTGCGCCGCCCCACGGGGGTGCGTACCGCATCGACTAGGTAGGCCTCGGGCATCGGGACTCCTCGGATCGGATCTGTCACGCGGGGCGTAGGGCGATCCCGTCCAGCACCATCGACAGGTACTGGCGGGCGATCTCCTCGGGGCTGTGCTGTCCGCCCGGCCGGTACCAGGACGCCGCCACCCACACCGTGTCGCGCACGAAGCGGTAGGTGAGGCGGACGTCGAGGTCGGCGCGGAAGACCTTGGCGGCGACCCCCCGCTCCAGCGTCCCCAGCCAGGCCTTCTCGAACTTCTGCTGCGAGTCGGACAGGTAGTGGAAGCGGGGCTGCGCGGAGAGGGTGCGGGACTCCTTCTGGTAGATCGCGACGGCGGCGCGGTGCCGGTCGATCTCCCGGAAGGACTCGGTGACGAGGGCCTCGATGGTCTCCCTGGGGCCGAGGCCCGCGGCGAGGACGGTGTCGTACCCCTGCCACAGTTCGGTGAGGAAGGCCGAGAGGATCTCGTCGAGCATCGATTCCTTGGAATCGAAGTGGTAGTAGAGGCTGCCGGCGAGCATGCCGGCGGCGTCGGCGATCTTGCGGACGGTGGTGGCGTTGTACCCCTGCGCGGCGAAGACCTCGGCGGCGGTGTCGAGGAGTTCGCGGCGCCGCTCGGGTGAGGCCGTCACCTGCGGCTTCTTCTTGGGCGTCGGCTGGTTCGGCTGGTTCGTTGGCACGCGTCCATTCTCGGCCTAGGGGTGCTGGCTGCTGACCGACACGGTCTCGCCCGTCATGTACGACGAATAGCCGCTGGCCAGGAAGACGATGACGTTGGCGACCTCCCAGGGTTCGGCGTACCGGCCGAAGGCCTCGCGGGCGGTGAGTTCGGCCAGCAGTTCCTCACTGGTGACCTTCGCCAGGTGCGGGTGCATGGCCAGGCTCGGGGCGACCGCGTTGATCCGTACGCCGAACTCCGCGGCCTCCAGGGCCGCGCAGCGGGTCAGCGCCATCACCCCGGCCTTGGCGGCGGCGTAGTGGGCCTGGCCGGTCTGCGCGCGCCAGCCGACGACGGAGGCGTTGTTGACGACGACGCCGCCCCTGCCGGACGCCTTGAACGAGCGCAGCGCGGCGCGGGTGCAGCGGAAGGTGCCGTTCAGGGTGACGTCGAGGACCTTGCCCCACTGTTCGTCGGTCATGTCGACGAGGGCGGCGGTGCCGCCGAGTCCGGCGTTGTTGACGACGACGTCGAGGCGGCCGTGGGTCTGCTCGGCGAGCGCGAAGAGGGCCGCGACCTGGTCCTCGTCGGTGACGTCGCAGGGCAGGGAGGCGACGCGGTCCGCCCCGAACTCGGCGGCGAGCGCGCCCTCGGTCTCCTTCAGGCGGCGGGCGTGGGCGTCGCCGATGACGATGCGGGCGCCCTCCTCCAGGAAGCGGCGGGCGGCGGCCCCGCCGATGCCGGCGCCGGCGGCCGCGGTGATGACGGCGGTGCGGTCCTTCAGCAGTCCGTGTCCGGGGACGTAGTCGGGGGTGCTCACGCCCGTACCTCCTTGGGAAGGCCGAGGATCCGCTCGGCGGTGAGGGTGCGCCGGATCCCGTCCGAGCCCGCGGCGCAGACCGTGCCGGCGCGGGAGAAGGGGAAGAGCCGCTCGCGGTCGTCGAGGCCGTGCTCGACGGGCCGGCCGAGGCAGGTCCGGCCGTGGGCCGCCATGTGGCGTTCCGGCGCGAGGCGTTCGGCCCGCAGCCACGTCCGAACCCCGGTGCGCAACTCCTCGACGCTGCTCATGGCCGTACGTTAACCTACCAAACACTTGTTAGGGAAGGATCTCCGCATGCCCGAAGCCCCGGTGGTGCTGTACGAGCGGCGCGGCCCGGTCGCGTACGTGACCATGAACCGCCCCCGCTGCCGCAACGCGCAGAACAGGGCCATGACCTGCGCCCTGGACGATGCCTTCTACCGCGCCGCCGACGACCCCGAGGTCAAGGTGGCCGTCCTGGCGGGGGCCGGGCAGCACTTCTCCGCGGGCCACGACATCGGCACCCCGGAGCGCGACGCCCATCTCCCCTTCGAGCGGCGGGCCGGCCTGTGGTGGGACCCCTCCGGCCGGGCGGGCGCCGAATCCCGCTTCGCGCGCGAGTCGGACCCCGGCGTCGAGTACTTCGCCCACCCGTGGGCGATGCCGCCGCGCATCGCGAAGGAGTTCCTGTACACGGGCGACCGGACGCCGGCCCGACGGGCGTACGAGCTGGGTGTGGCCAACCGGGTCGTGGGGCGTGCGGAGTTGGCGGACGAGACCGGTCGGCCGGCCCTGCGCACCGCCGAGATACCGGGCTTCGGCCTGGCCCTGCCCAAGCGGGCCGTCAACCGGGCCGAGGACCTCCAGGGGCTCCACACCGGCATGGACTCGGCGTTCGGCCTGCACCACCTGGCGCACGCCCACAACGCGGAGAAAGCGGCGGACTCGCTCGGCGGCATGAACACGGCCGCCATGAAGGAGGCGAACACCTGATGGACCTCGACCACGCACCCGACGTGCAGGCCTTCCGGGCCGAGGCCCGGGCCTGGCTGGCCGCCCACGTGCCCGCCGCCCCCCTGCCCTCCCTGGAGACGGGGCAGGGCTTCGCCGCGCACCGGGAGTGGGAGGCGCTGCTGCACGCGGACCGCTGGTCGGTGGTGTCCTGGCCCGAGGAGTACGGGGGCCGGGGCGTGGACCTCGTGAAGTGGCTGGTCTTCGAGGAGGAGTACTGGGCGGCGGGCGCGCCCGGCCGGGTGTCGCAGAACGGCATCAACCTCCTCGCGCCGACCCTCTTCGACCACGCGACGGCGGAGCAGCGGGCGCGGGTGCTGCCGTCGATGGCGAGCGGCGAGGTGATCTGGGCGCAGGCCTGGTCGGAGCCGGAGTCAGGCTCGGACCTGGCCTCCCTGAAGTCGCGGGCGGTGCGGACGGAGGGCGGCTGGCTGCTGTCCGGGCAGAAGACCTGGTCCTCGCGGGCGGCCTTCGCGGACCGCGCCTTCGGCATCTTCCGCACCGACCCGGACGCCCCGAAACCGCACCAGGGGCTGACGTACCTGATGTTCGACCTGAGGGCGCCGGGGGTGACGGTGCGGCCCATCGGCCGCCTCGACGGCAAGCCGGCCTTCGCGGAGCTCTTCCTGGACCGGGTGTTCGTACCGGACGGGGACGTGATCGGGGAGCCGGGGCAGGGCTGGCGGATCGCCATGTCGACGACCGGCAACGAGCGGGGGCTGACCCTGCGCTCCCCCGGCCGCTTCCTGGCGGCGGCGGACCGGCTGGCCGGGCTGTGGCGGGCGCAGGGGGATCCCTCCGACACCGCGCTGCGGGACCGGGTGGCGGACGCAGTGGTCGGGGCGCGCGCCTACGAGCTGTTCACCTGGGCCAACGCCTCCCGGTTCGCGGCGGGCGAGACCATCGGCGCCGAGTCCAGCCTGAACAAGGTGTTCTGGTCGGAGTACGACATCGCCCTGCACGAGACGGCGCTGGACCTGCTGGGCGCGGACGCGGAGCTGGCCGCGGGCGAGTGGGCCGAGCCGTGGGTCTTCTCGCTGGCCGGGCCGATCTACGCGGGCACGAACGAGATCCAGCGCGACATCATCGCCGAGCGGCTGCTCGGCCTGCCGAAGGGCCGCCGCTGATGCGCTTCCTGCTGACCGACGAGCAGTCGGACTTCGCCCGTACGCTGCGCTCCCTGCTGGGAACGGCCGAGGTGCCGGCGGCGGTACGGGCGTGGGCGGCCGGCGACCTGAACCCCGGGCGGTCGGTGTGGGCCCGCCTGGCGGAGACGGGCCTGTTCGCTCTGGCCGTGCCGGAGGAGTACGGAGGAGCGGGCCTGCTGCCGCTGGAGCTGGCCCTGGGCTTCGTGGAGCTGGGTCGGGCAGGGGTGCCGGGGCCGGTGGTGGAGAGCGCGGCCGCCTCCGTACTGCTCTCCGAGCTGGGCGACGAGGCCCTGGCGAAGCTCTTCCTCCCGGGACTGGCCTCGGGCGGGATCTCGGCCACCCTGACCCTGCCGGGCGGGAGCCCGTACGCCCTGGACGCGGACGCGGTGACGCACTGCTTCACGGTGTCGGCGGCGGGCCGGCTCCACCTGACCCACGGCATCGTGGGCGAACGGCTGGCCTCCCTCGACCCTGTCCGCAGGCTCTCCCGCCCGCCGGCGACCGGGGCGCTGCTCGCGATGGGCCCCGCCGTCACGGCGGCGGCGGAGACGGCCGGGCGGTGGGCGCGGCTGCTGACGGCGGCGCAGTGCCTCGGCGTGGGCGAGGCACTGCTGGCGCGCACGGTGGCGTACGCGAAGCAGCGCACCCAGTTCGGCGCCCCGATCGGCTCGTTCCAGGCGGTCAAGCACCGGCTGGCGGACACCCTGCTGGCCCTGGAGTTCGCCCGGCCCCTGCTGTGGGCGGCCGCCCTGTCGCTGTCCCCGGCCGACGTGGCGGCGGCGAAGCTCACCGCGGGCGAGGCGGCGTACGCGGCGGCGACGACCGCCCTCCAGTTGCACGGCGCGGTCGGCTACACGGAGGAGCTGGACCTGTCTCTGTGGCTGCGCAAGGCCCGCCCGCTGCGGGACGCGTGGGGTACGCCGTCGGCCTGCCGGGCGGAGGTCCTGCGGTCCCGCACCGGGTAGAGGGGTGGCCGTCACACCCGCGCGAGGCTGAGGGTCACGACGTAGTGCTCCTCGACGGTGCCGTCCGGGAAGAGCGGGGCCAGCAGCTCCCGTTCGGTTGCGAAGTACTCCCTGGTGCCGGATTCGCCGAGGACCAGGAAGGCGGAGTGGCTGGCGAGGTTGGCGAGGTGGGTGTCGAGCGTGATGCGGCGGGACCAGCGCAGGGTGCGCGTGGTGAACTCGCCCAGCCCCTTCGGCAGGGTGCGGTAGTCGTTCACCCCCTCGGCGGCCCGGAAGAAGACGCGCAGCCGCTCCTCCTGCTCGGCGATCCACGGAACGCCGGAGTCCGTGTCGTTCCACCAGACGGCGAGCGCGCCGCCGGGGCGCAGCACCCGGCGGGCCTCGGGGACGGAGCGGGCCGGGTCGGTCCAGTGCCAGGCCTGGGCGTAGGTGAGGAGGTCGAAGGCGCCGCTCGCCAGGGGCAGCCGGTCCCCGTCCCCGCGCACGAGCGGGATCGAGGGGTTCGCCCGCCGGAATTCGGCGGCCATCCCGTCCCCGGGCTCCACGGCGAGGATCTCGGCCCCGCGCTCGTGCAGCAGCGCCGTGGCGATCCCGGTCCCCGCCCCTACGTCGGCCACGCGCGCCCCGGCGAGCGGCCGCCCGGCGAGCTCCTCGAGGGCGTCGAAGAGGGCCGGTGGGTAGCCGGGCCGGTTCGCGGCGTACAGAGCGGCTGCGGAATCGAAGGAACGGGCGCGTGTCGTCATGCGTCCATTGTTTTCGATCAAGCAAACGAGCAACAAGGACGAGGGATCAGGAACATGCGAAGGACGAAGACCGCGATGTCCGCGATGGCGCTGTGCGCGGCGGGGGTGCTCCTCACCGGCTGTGGCAGTGACGCCCCGAAGCCGGCCGCCGACAGCGGCAAGCCCGCCGCGGCCTCGCCGGCCCCCGCGTCGTCCGCGCCGCCGGCGAAGGCCGGCGGCGCGACCCACGAGGTGACGCTGGAGGTCGGGGGCACCGGCAAGACGGCGGTCATGTACAGCGGCATCGGCAGCGGCTTCGAGCAGCAGACGCTGCCGTGGTCGAAGTCGGGCACGGCCGAACTCACCGCCGCCGAGCGGAAGGTGGGCTACCTGGTGAACGTCGTTCCGGGCACGATCACGGGCGCCGACGGCAAGCTCCAGCAGGCCCCGTGCACCATCAAGATCGACGGCAAGCTGGTCGCGGAGAGCGACGGCGTCCAGAACACGAAGGGTTGTTCCTACATCATCAAGGAGTAGCCGCGGTTCAGGTGCGGGGGCGGCGCAGGCAGAGCACGCCGAGGGTGACGGTCTGGAGCAGGAGCAGCGCCGCGGTGCCGGCCGCCTGCCAGAGGGGGCGGCCCGGGCGGCCTCCCAGGGACCAGGACCCGCCGTCCGGGTCCGTCGTCACGGTCAGGCGGGCGCCGACCTGCAGGTCCAGGGCCACCGGTCCGGGCAGGTCGCGGCCCGCCTCCGTGCGCAGGCGCAGGGACGGGGTGTGATCGGAGCCGTCCTCCACCATCGTGCGCGAGGCGACGACGGCCGTCTCCTCGCGGCCGCGCTCGTGGAGGACGTGCCGGTCCCAGGTGATCCCGGCGAGCACCACGATCCCCACCGCGAAGAGCGCGACCGCGGTGCGGGCGACGAACTCCGCGCCGGTGCCGTGCGGTACGGCCGCGCCGAGGACGAAGACGGCCAGCAGGACGGCGACCCAGGACCACTCGGGGCCCCGCAGCAGCAGGACCGCAGCGAACTCCGCTGCCAGCAGCAGGCAGTTGCGTACGAGCGCCCCCGGCACCCGCCGGACCAGTCCAGTCATGGACACATCATGCCTCGGAATACTCCGGTGCACCGCGCCCCGCCCGCCCCGTAGGATCCGGGGCAAGGGCGGGGCCGTAGCACAGAGGTAGTGCGCCTACACAGCATGGAGGAGGACGCCGGTTCGAATCCGGCCGCCCCGCCCCCTATTCGCCCCCGCGCCGAGGGGTGGCCGCCAGCCAGGCCGCGGCCCCCGCGAGGGCGTCCCGCGCGGCCGGCAGCGGCAGGCCCAGGAAGCCGTGGAAGACGCCCGGGTGGAGCTGGACCGCGCAGTCGACACCGGCCGCTGCGAGGCGGCGGGCGTAGGCGAGGCCCTCGTCGCGCAGCACGTCGCAGTCCGCGAGGACGATCAGCGCGGGCGGCAGGCCCGAGAGGTCGGGGGCGCACAGGGGCGAGACGTGCGGGTGCCGCGGGTCCCCGCCGTACTGGTCCCAGTACCAGGCCATGTGGGCGGCGGTGTGGAAGTAGCCCTCCGCGTAGGTCTCCACCGAGGCGCATCCCATCGAGGCGTCCAGCGGCGGATAGAACAGCATCTGACCCGCGAGGAGTTCGGGCGCGCGCAGGGCGGTCACCGCCGCGAGGTTGCCGCCGCTGGAGTCCCCCGCCACCACCACCCGGCCCGGGTCGCAGCCGAGGGCGGCCGCCTCCTCGCGGGCCCACAGCAGGACGGTGAGCGCGTCGTCGGGCGCCGCCGGCCAGGGGTGTTCCGGGGCGAGCCGGTAGTCCACGGAGACGACCACCGCGCCGGAGGCCTCGGCGAGCGTGCGGCAGGTCGCGTCGTGGGTGTCCAGGCCGCACATCACCCAGCCACCGCCGTGGAGGAAGACGACCAGGGGGCGGTCCCGGGAGCCGGGCGCGGGGTCGTAGATCCGGACCGGGACCCCGCCCGCGGCCGTGTCGCGCACCGAGGCCACGGCCGGTCCCGGCCGGGCGGACACCGCCGCCGCCCGCAGGGCCGCCGTGTCGCCCGGCCCCGGGAAGCCCGCGGTCATCGCGTCGCACAGCGGCCTCGCCACCGGCGACAGGGGATCGCCCGCGCCGTGGCGGCCCGTGCCGTCGTCGTGCGTGCGGAAGTCGCTCATGCCGTCGTCATCCCTCCGTCCACGGTGAACTCGGCGCCCGTCACGTACGAGGACGCGTCCGAGCACAGGAAGCGGACGAGCTCCCCGACCTCCTCCGGCCGGCCCATCCGGCCCAGCGGTACGTGCGACCAGTCCCGGCCCGCGACCGCCTCGGCCACCATCGGGGTGTCGATGGCCCCCGGGTGCACCGAGTTGACCCGGATCCGGTCCGCGGCCAGGTCGAGCGCCGCCGACCGGGTCAGGCCGCGCAGCCCGAACTTGGTCGAGCCGTAGGCCGCGTGGCCCGGTATCCCGACCAGTCCGGCGGTGGAGGAGATGTTGACGACCGAGCCGCCGCCACCCGCCCGCAGCACCGGCGCCACGGCCTGGATGCCGAGGAACGGCCCCAGCAGGTTGACCCGCAGCAGGGCCTCGAAGCCGTCGAGCGTCTGCCGTTCCACGTGGGCGGTGCGCCACAGGGCCGCGTTGTTGACCAGCGCCGATACGGTGCCGAAGGCGCGGACCGACTCCGACACCACCGCCGCCCAGCTCGCCGCGTCGGCCACGTCGTGGCGGACGTACAGCCCCTGGTCGCCGAGTTCCGCGGCCACCGCCCGGCCCTCGTCCTCCCGTACGTCCGTGACGACCACCCGCGCCCCCGCCTCCGCGAACAGGCGGGCCCCGGCCGCTCCCTGACCGCGTCCGGCGCCGGTGACGACGACCACCTTCCCGTCGAGGGAGACCCCCACGGCTCAGCCCTCCAGCGCGCGGAAGTGCGGGATGACCTTCTCGCCCCACTGACGGATGGTCTCCATGCACGCCTCCTGGGGCACCGTGCCCATCTGGATCAGGCACATCACCTCGTCGACGCCGATCTCGCGCAGCCGCTCGACGTAGGCGACGGCGGTCTCGGCGCTGCCGTACGCGTGCTCCGCGTTGTAGGTGCCCGTGTCGACCGGGCGGGCCGGGATGTTCGCCTCGTGCAGCCGGGCGACGAGCTCCTCGCGGCCCTTGGCCAGCGCGCCCACGTGGTCGTCCTCCTCCGCGTGACCGGTGGGCTCGGGGGCGTTGCCGTACCAGTGCGCGATGGACTCGGCGAAGAAGCGCTGGCCGCGCGTGCCGAGCCGCAGGGCCCGTTCTGCGTCGTCGAGGACGATGGTCGGGCAGAGGGCGGACAGGTGGTCGTTGACCTCGGACGACACCAGGCGCTCGCCGGTGCGCGTCGCGATGGCCTCGCCGTAGACCTTGCGCATGGCGCGGACGTCGTCGGCGCCGGCGAAGCCCATCACCAGCGCGCCGATGCCGAGTTCGGCGGCCAGCTTGAGCGTGTCGTGCTGGGAGCAAGCCATGAAGAGCGGCGGGTGCGGTTCCTGGACCGGGCGGGGCAGGACCGCACCCGGCCCGATGTCGAGGGAGCCGTGCCATTCGAACTGGGGCTCCCGCCAGGCGGCGGAGAAGATCCGCAGCGCCTCCTCCATCTGCGGGTAGGTGTCCTCGGGCCTGACTCCGTACATGGACATCTCCTGGCGGGTGGCACCGCGGCCGGCTCCGATGTCGACGCGGCCGCCGGAGAGCACGTCGAGCATGGCCGCGCGCTCGGCCACGCGCACCGGGTGCTGGTAGCCGAAGGGCATGGTGACGACGCCGTGGCCGATGCGGATCCGCCGGGTGCGGGCGGCCACCCAGCTCAGGAAGATCTCGGAGGCGCTCATGTGCGCGTACCGGGTCAGGGAGTGGTGCTCGACCGCCCAGATCCGGTCGAAGCCCATCTCCTCGGCGAAGACGGCCTGTTCGACGCAGTCGTGGATGACCTGGCGTTCGCGTTCCGGGGTCGGGTCGACGAGCTGCGCCTCGAAGATCATCGAGAACTTCACGGGGCCTCCGTAGGTCGCGGGCCGGTCACTTTCTAATAGGCATACTTCTAGCAGTCATATCTTGGAGGGGGAAGGCCACCGCGGGAGCCGGTCGTAGACTGCGCTGCGTGGCAGACGAGACGAGCAAGCGACCGCTCCCCGCGACCAGCTGGGCGGTGCTCGGGCTGCTCTCCTTCGGAGAGGAGCTCTCCGGTTACGACCTGAAGAAGTGGTCGGACCGGTCGCTGCGGTTCTTCTACTGGAGCCCGTCGTTCAGCCAGATCTACAGCGAGCTCAAGCGGCTGGAGAAGGCCGGCTACGCCTCCTCGCGGATGGTCGCCCAGGACACCGGGACCCGCGACAAGCGCGTGTACCGGATCACCGACGAGGGCATGACGGCCGTACGGGAATGGGCCCGCAAGGCCCCGGTGGACCCGCCCGTCCTCAAGCACGGGCCGATGCTGCGGCTGTGGCTGGGCCACCTGCTGGAGCCGGAACAGATGCGCGAAGTCCTCCTGCAGCACCAGGAGTTCGCGGAGCAGATGCGCCGTCGCGCGATGGCCGACGTGGAGGACGCCAAGGACGAGCCGGCGTGGGCGTACCCGGCCCTCACCCTCAAGTGGGCCGAACGGTACTACGCCTCCGAGCGCGACCTGGCGGCCGGAATGCTCGAAGACATCAACGGGCTCGACGAACTCGAGGAGCCCGGCAGGCTGCCGTAGGAACGGCGGAAGTCCAGCGGCGGCGGGTCCAGCGGCACCGAGGAGGAGGACGGCACGGCGGCGCGCCGGCCACGCACCGGCCGCGCGCCTGCCACGCACCGGGCCCGGCTCGCGGCCGACCCGGGTTTCGGCGACGGGGTCTGACGTACCCTCGCCCCATGACGGGCAGTGCGATAGACCTCCGCAAGGTCGAGGAGACGGCTCCGGCGCTCGTGAGCCTCTACAAGAGCGCCGGGGTCTCCCTGCGCAAGTACGGGATGGAGGGCGGGCGGGCGGCGGTCTACCTGGTCCTGGACTACTCCGGGTCGATGCGCCCGTACTACGAGGACGGCAGCGTGCAGGCGCTCGCCGACCGGGTGCTCGGCCTGTCCGCGCACCTGGACGACGACGCCCGCGTACCAGTGGTCTTCTTCTCCACCGAGGTCGACGCGGTCGAGGAGATCTCCCTGGCCGGGCACGAGGGACGGGTCACCGAGATCGCCTCCCGGCTCGGCCACATGGGCAAGACGGCCTACCACGCGGCGATGGACGCGGTGATCGACCACTACCTGGACTCGGGGTCGACCCAGCCGGCCCTCGTCGTCTTCCAGACCGACGGCGGGCCGATCAACAAGCTCGCGGCCGAGAAGTACCTCTGCAAGGCGGCCCGGCTGCCGCTCTTCTGGCAGTTCGTCGGCTTCGGCAACACGCGCAGCACGCAGTTCGACTTCCTGCGCCGGCTGGACGAACTGCCCGTGCCGTCCCGGCGTGTGGTGGACAACGCCGGCTACTTCCACGCGGGCCTGGATCCGCGCACCGTCCCGGACGCGGAACTGTACGACCGACTGGTCGGGGAGTTCCCGGCCTGGCTGGCGGCGGCGCGCGGCGCCGGCATCGTGCGCGCCTGACCGGGGACCGCCCCTGCCGCGCGCTTTCATGGACGTATGACGCACACCAGCTGGGCAGTCTTCGAGATGGCGGAGCCGGAGTTCGCGGCGGCCGTCCAGGCGCGCTTCGCGCAGTACCCGCACCATGTCCTGGCCACCCTCCGCAAGGACGGCTCTCCCCGGGTGTCCGGGCTGAACGTCGACATCCGCGGCGGTGAGCTGTGGCTCGGCATGATGGCGGGCTCGATGAAGGCCAGGGACCTCCAGCACGACCCGCGCTTCGCCCTGCACACCAATCCGGGCCAGGGCGAGGAGATGCCCGACGGGGACGTACGGATCTCGGGGCGGGCGGTGGAGCTCGTGGACCCGCCCGAGCTGCACCGGTACGCGGAGGAGACGGAGACCCCGCACCCCTTCCACCTCTTCTACGCCGATCTGACGGAGGTCGTCCACATCACTGTGGAGGGCGACGACCTGGTGCTGCGGTCGTGGACCCCGGCGCGCGGCACCCACACCGTCCGCCGGGGCAACGACGACGAGCCGCCGCGCGAGGACCCGGAGCCGGGCGACGCGGCGGCGGACGGCTCGTCGGCGGACGGCCCGACGCCGGGTGGTCCGACGCCGGGTGGGTCGGCCGGGTGAGCGCGTCGGCTAGCTGAGCGGGAGGACGCCTCCGGCCGGGCCGAGGGCCGCCGGGTCCACGTCCACCCAGGTGCGGGGCTTCGGGCAGCGCGGCGGCGGCGCCGAGCAGCCCGCTCAGCAGGGTTCGGGTGGGGGCCGTGATCCGGAGGGTTACCAGACGGCGCGCCCCCCACTGCGCCGCGAATCCCCCGGACGGTCCGTCCGGCCCAGGCCGGCTCGGGCCGGTCCCCGGGATCCTGCCGGGTCGGTCGCGCGGGCATCACCCGCACGAGCGAATCGAGCTCGGCCCCCGTCGTCCGGTACGTCGCCGGCCCGGGCAGCCTCGCCCGGCGGTGTCACCACCCGGTCGGCGCTGACGGCCCGGTCGACATCAACTCCTTGAGCACGTGGTCCAGTTCGGTCGCCCGTACGCCGAGCAGGCGCTCGGTGTCGGAGGCGTCGAGGCGCAGCTCGGCGTCGTACTGGTAGGCCATCTCCGGGATCTCGGCCATCACGGCGTCCGCCGCGGCCGCCGCCTCGAGCTCCTCCCGCGTGGTGGTCCGGAGCCTCGGGCTCGGCGCACCGGCGGCTTCGGCCAGCCGCCCCATCAGCTCCCTCGGGGACAGTTCGGAGGTGGAGGGCACGTGCCAGGCGCGGCCCCAGCCCTCGTCCCGTCCGCCGACCGCGATCAGGGTCCGCGCGACGTCGTCCACGTAGGACCAGGCGTGTGGCGCGTCGAGGCCGACCGGCAGCACGGCCTCCTCACCGGCCAGTACGGCGGGCACGGCCACGAGGGGGAAGAGCCCCATGACGTTCGCCCCGAGGAAGTCGCCGGCGCGCACCTCGGCGAACCGGACCCGTCCGGCCCGGTGCGCGGCGAGCGCCTCCTCCCACATGGCGGCGCGTACCCGCCCCTTGTCGGAGTTGGGCTTCATGGGCAGGTCGGGCGTGAGGGGACCTTCGACGGGCCCGTACCCGTAGACGTTGCCCAGCATCACGTAGTCGGCGCCGGTCCGCTCGGCGGCGGTGAGCAGGGAGGCCGCGAGGGGCGGGAACGCGGTCCGCCAGTCCTGGTAGGCGGGCGCGGCCGCATGGTAGAGAGTCCGCGCGCCGTGCAGCAGCTCGGCGAGCCGGTCGGTGTCGGTGATGTCGGCGGCGACCCGCTCGACGAGCGGATGGTCGGGCCCGCCGCCGCTGCGGGTGATGACACGGACCCGCTCACCGGATGCGGCGAGCAGGCGTGCGGTGGCGGTGCCGATCGCACCGGCGCCCGTGATGACGTGCAGAGCCATGGCTGTACTCCTGTGCCTTAACTGCGAGTTGCTGCTGTTGACGGGTCAACCCTCGCCCGGGGCACGGCCGTACAGTAGTGGCTGGAATGCCAGCCATCCGGAGATTCGAGCCATGACGATCACTCGCCCGCACCGCGTCGCGGTCATCGCGTGTCCGCCGATCACCACCTTCGACCTGTCGATCCCGGGGGTGGTGTTCGGCGCGACGAGCGTCGGCGGGCAGCCCGTCTACGAGGTGACGGTCTGCACCCTCGTCCCCGGCGTGGTGGAGGCGCGGTACGGCACGGACGTCGTGGTGGCGCGCGGCCTGGAGGCGGTCGAGCGGGCCGACACGGTGATGGTCACGGGGACGGCCGACCGGGACAGCACCGACCCCCGGGTGCTGGACGCCCTGCGGGCCGCAGCCGCCCGGGGCGCTCGCATCGCCTCCATCTGCACGGGTACGTTCGTCCTCGCGCAGGCGGGTCTCCTGGCGGGCCGCCGCGCCACGACCTTCTGGACGGCGTCCTCGGAGTTCGGCCGGCTCTTCCCGGACGTCGACCTCGTGCCCGACGTACTGTTCGTCGAGGACGGCACGGTACTGACCTCGGCGGGCATGTCGGCCGGGATCGACCTGTGCCTGCACGTGGTGCGCCGCGACCACGGGGCGGCCGTCGCGAACGCCACTGCCCGCCTCGTCGTGGCGGCCCCCGTACGGCCGGGCGGCCAGGCCCAGTACATCGAGACCCCGCTTCCGCCCGAGCGCGGCACCTCCCTCGCGGCCACCCGCGCCTGGGCGCTGGCCCGCCTGCACGAACCGACGACCCTGGCCGAGCTGGCCCGGCACGCGGGCACGAGCACCCGCACCCTGACCCGCCGCTTCCGCGCCGAAACTGGCGTCAGCCCCCTCCAGTGGCTGCTGCACCAGCGCCTGCACCGAGCCCGCGAGATTCTGGAGACCACCACCGTCCCGATGGACCAGGTGGCCGCCCGCAGCGGCCTCGGCACGGCGGACTCCCTCCGTACCCACCTGACCCGCCACACGGGCCTGACCCCGAGCGCCTATCGCGCCACGGCGCACGCCCGGTGGCCGTAGAGTCGGGGGGCGGCCGAAGCCAGTTGCGTTGGCTTCGGCCGCCCCTTCCTCCTCGTTGCGGTCAGGCCGTCCGGCGGCGCAGCCACCAGGAGCAGAACCAGGCCAGCAGGCCGGAGAGCGCGAGGAAGATCCCGGTCTCGATCCACTGGAAGGCCCAGTAGCGGTCGGCGGGCTGGTAGGCGACCTCCGTGTGGAGGTCGGAGGTGGTGAAGCATTCGAAGGGGTCCGCTTCGCGATCCGCGCAGCCGCGCGGGCCTCGGACCTCCCGGCCGGACTGATCGAGTACCGCGCCGGGGTGGGAGACGACCCAAGCGCCTGGCCTGAGGACCCCGACCTCCAGGTGAGCGTCGTCGCCGTAGCCCTTCAGCTGGACGTGGTTCACGTTCCAGCCGTCCGCCGGCGCACCGGATTCTCCGTCTCTGCCGACCGGCGCCATGACAAGGGAGCTGAGCGCGACGTCGGTGTGCTCCGGCGTCACGAAGTGCGGGCGGATCGCGAAGGGTACGACTGCGATGCGGAGCGAAGGTGCCGCTTGGTATCGACCTACTGGCGTGCGAACGTGACGCTGCGGCAGCCGGGCCGCAGGCGGCCGGTCCGCGGCCGGGCGACGGAGTTCACCTCACCGCCCGGAGAAGGCTCGGTACGCATCGATACGACTACAGAACGCCACAGCGCCCGCCATCCCTGGTCGGGGACATGGCGGGCGCTGTGTCAGAGTTCCGCACTCCGTTGTACGGACCGTATGAGGGGTCTCCCCGGAGGGAGGGTGCTGCCAATGGCACGGGCCCCGCACCGACGGTCGGAGGCCGGCGCAGCCGGGCGAAGCCCGGGAGGCCGCCTGCGGCCGAGCGGTGCGAGCACGGCGTCCGGAAGGAGCCATGGCGGGCGCCGTGTCAGAGTTCCGCACTCCGTTGTACGGACCGTATGAGGGGTCTCCCCGGAGGGAGGGTGCTGCCAATGGCACGGGCCCCGCACC
>NZ_JARAYQ010000046.1:31465-40005 GCF_033794505.1 Streptomyces sp. MB09-01
GACGGTCGGAGGCCGGCGCAGCCGGGCGAAGCCCGGGAGGCCGCCTGCGGCCGAGCGGTGCGAGCACGGCGTCCGGAAGGAGCCATGGCGGGCGCCGTGTCAGAGTTCCGCACTCCGTTGTACGGACCGTATGAGGGGTCCCGCACATGGCGGGGGGTACTGCGGGTCTTACACCGTCAGCGAGCGGTCCGTCGGCTTGACCGGGTACGGGAGGGCGCTGGTGCCGGTCAGGAAGCGGTCCACGCCGCGGGCGGCCGAGCGGCCTTCCGCGATGGCCCAGACGATGAGCGACTGGCCGCGGCCCGCGTCGCCGGCGACGAAGACGCCGTCGACGTTGGTCGCGTAGGAGGCGTCGCGCTCGATGTTGCCGCGGGCGTCCAGCTCCAAGCCGAACTGGTCGACCAGGCCGTTGGCCTGGTCCGTGCCCGTGAAGCCCATCGCCAGGGTGACCAGCTGCGCGGGGAGGACGCGCTCGGTGCCGGGCTTCTGGACGAGCTTGCCGTCGACGAACTCGACCTCGACCAGGTGCAGGGCCTTGACGTTGCCGTCCTCGTCGCCCTCGAAGTGGGTGGTGGAGACGGAGTAGACCCGCTCGCCGCCCTCCTCGTGCGCCGAGGTGACCTTGTAGAGCATGGGGAAGGTCGGCCAGGGCTGGTTGGCGTTCCGGTCCTCGCCCGGCTTCGGCATGATCTCCAGCTGCGTGACAGAGGCCGCGCCCTGGCGGTGGGCGGTGCCCACGCAGTCCGCGCCGGTGTCGCCGCCGCCGATGACGACCACGTGCTTGCCCTCGGCCGTGATGGGGGGCGCCATGAAGTCGCCCTCCTGCACCTTGTTCGCGAGCGGCAGGTACTCCATCGCGAAGTGGATGCCGTTCAGCTCGCGGCCCGGGACCGGGAGGTCGCGGGAGACCGTGGCGCCCGCCGCGATGACCACCGCGTCGAACCGCTTGCGCAGGTCGGTGGCGGTGATGTCGCGGCCGACCTCGATACCGGTACGGAACTTGGTGCCCTCCGCGCGCATCTGCTCGATGCGGCGGTTGATGTGCACCTTCTCCATCTTGAACTCGGGGATGCCGTAGCGCAGCAGGCCGCCGACGCGGTCGGCGCGCTCGTACACCACCACGGTGTGGCCGGCCCGGGTCAGCTGCTGGGCCGCGGCGAGACCCGCCGGACCGGAGCCGATGACGGCGGCCGTCTTGCCGGAGAGGCGCTCCGGCGGCTGCGGGGTGACGTTGCCGTTGTCCCAGGCCTTGTCGATGATCGAGACTTCGACGTTCTTGATCGTGACGGCCGGCTGGTTGATGCCCAGCACACACGCCGACTCGCACGGGGCCGGGCAGAGGCGCCCGGTGAACTCGGGGAAGTTGTTCGTGGCGTGCAGGCGCTCGCTCGCCGCCGACCAGTCGTCGCGGTACGCGAAGTCGTTCCACTCGGGGATCAGGTTCCCGAGCGGGCACCCGTTGTGGCAGAACGGGATGCCGCAGTCCATGCAGCGGCCGGCCTGCTTGCTGATGATCGGGAGCAGCGAGCCCGGAACGTAGACCTCGTTCCAGTCCTTCAGCCGGTCGGCGACAGGACGGGTGCAGGCGGTCTCGCGCTGGGTGGTGAGGAAGCCCTTCGGGTCAGCCATGGGTCGCCGCCTCCATCATCTTCTCCGTGGTCTCGGATTCCGAGAGTCCGGCGAGCTCAGCGGCGTCCTTGGCGGCGAGCACTGCCTTGTACGTGGTCGGGATGATCTTGCTGAAGCGGTCCGCCGCGACGGACCAGTCAGCGAGGAGCTTCGCGGCCACGGTCGAGCCGGTCTCCTCCTCGTGGCGGCGCACCACATCGTGCAGCCACTGCTTGTCGGTGTCGGACAGGGCCTCTACGGCGCCCGCGTTGCCGACGTTGACGTTGTTCGGGTCGAGGTCGATGACGTACGCGACACCGCCCGACATGCCGGCCGCGAAGTTGCGGCCCGTCTCGCCGAGGACGACCGCGGTTCCGCCGGTCATGTACTCGCAGCCGTGGTCGCCCACGCCCTCCGAGACGACCAGGGCGCCGGAGTTGCGGACGCAGAAGCGCTCGCCGGTACGGCCGCGCAGGAACATCTCGCCACCGGTGGCTCCGTAGCCGATGGTGTTGCCGGCGATGGTGGAGTACTCGGCGAGGTGGTCGGCGCCGCGGTCCGGGCGGACCACGATCCGGCCGCCGGAGAGGCCCTTGCCGACGTAGTCGTTGGCGTCGCCCTCCAGGCGGAGGGTGATGCCCTTCGGCACGAAGGCGCCGAAGGACTGGCCGGCCGAACCGGTGAAGGTCAGGTCGATGGTGTCGTCGGGCAGGCCCGCGCCGCCGAACTTCTTGGTGACGTGGTGGCCGAGCATGGTGCCGACGGTCCGGTTGATGTTGCGGATCGCGACCTGGGCGCGGACCGGCTGGGCCGTCTCCGCGGAGTCCGCGTTCAGCGCGTCGGCGGCGAGCTCGACGAGCTCGTTGTCGAGCGCCTTCTCCAGACCGTGGTCCTGCTCGATCAGGGCGTGGCGCACCGCGCCCTCGGGCAGCTCCGGCACGTAGAAGAGCGGCTCCAGGTCGAGGCCCTGCGCCTTCCAGTGCGTGACGGCCTTCGTCGTGTCGAGCAGCTCGGCGTGACCGACGGCCTCCTCGATCGTGCGGAAGCCCAGCTCGGCGAGGAGCTCGCGCACCTCCTCCGCGATGAACTCGAAGAAGTTGACGACGAACTCGGGCTTGCCCGAGAACCGGTCGCGCAGGACCGGGTTCTGCGTGGCGATGCCGACCGGGCAGGTGTCCAGGTGGCAGACGCGCATCATGACGCAGCCGGAGACGACGAGCGGCGCGGTCGCGAAACCGAACTCCTCGGCGCCGAGCAGCGCGGCGATGATCACGTCGCGGCCGGTCTTGAGCTGGCCGTCCGTCTGGACGACGATCCGGTCGCGCAGCCCGTTGAGCAGCAGGGTCTGCTGGGTCTCGGCGAGGCCGAGCTCCCAGGGGCCGCCCGCGTGCTTGAGCGAGGTGAGCGGGGAGGCGCCCGTACCGCCGTCGTGGCCGGAGATGAGGACGACGTCCGCGTGGGCCTTGGAGACACCCGCGGCGACCGTGCCCACGCCGACCTCGGAGACCAGCTTCACGTGGATGCGGGCGACCGGGTTGGCGTTCTTGAGGTCGTGGATCAGCTGAGCCAGGTCCTCGATGGAGTAGATGTCGTGGTGCGGCGGCGGGGAGATCAGGCCGACGCCCGGGGTGGAGTGCCGGGTCTTGGCGACCCACGGGTAGACCTTGTGGCCGGGCAGCTGGCCGCCCTCGCCGGGCTTGGCGCCCTGCGCCATCTTGATCTGGATGTCGTCCGCGTTGACCAGGTACTCGGAGGTGACGCCGAAGCGGCCGGAGGCGACCTGCTTGATCGACGAACGCCGCGCCGGGTCGTAGAGGCGGTCCGGGTCCTCGCCGCCCTCACCGGTGTTGGACTTGGCGCCCAACTGGTTCATGGCGATGGCGAGGGTCTCGTGCGCCTCCTTGGAGATGGAGCCGTACGACATGGCGCCGGTGGAGAAGCGCTTGACGATTTCGGAGACCGGCTCGACCTCGTCGATGGAGATCGACGGGCGGTCGCTCTTGAAGCCGAAGAGGCCGCGGAGCGTCATGAGGCGCTCGGACTGCTCGTTCACGCGGTCCGTGTACTGCCGGAAGATGTCGTACCGGCGGTTGCGGGTGGCGTGCTGGAGGCGGAACACCGTCTCCGGGTCGAACAGGTGCGGCTCGCCCTCGCGGCGCCACTGGTACTCGCCGCCGATCTCCAGCGCGCGGTGCGTGGCCGCGATGCCGGAGACGGGGTACGCCTTGGCGTGGCGCGCGGCCACCTCCTTGGCGATGACGTCCAGGCCGGCGCCGCCGATCTTCGTGGCGGTGCCCGCGAAGTAGGTGCCGACGAACTCCTCGTTCAGGCCGACGGCCTCGAAGACCTGGGCGCCGCGGTAGGACGCGACGGTGGAGATGCCCATCTTCGACATGACCTTCAGGACGCCCTTGCCGAGGGCGTAGATCAGGTTCTTGATGGCCTGCTCCGGCTCCAGGCCGGTCAGGAAGGTACCGGCGCGCAGGAGGTCCTCGACGGACTCCATGGCCAGGTACGGGTTGACCGCGGCGGCGCCGTAGCCGATCAGCAGCGCGACGTGGTGGACCTCGCGGACGTCACCGGCCTCGACGAGCAGGCCCACCTGGGTGCGCTGCTTCGTGGCGATGAGGTGGTGGTGCACGGCGGAGGTGAGCAGCAGCGACGGGATCGGCGCGTGCTCGGCGTCCGAGTGGCGGTCCGACAGGACGATCAGGTGCGCGCCGTTCGCGATGGCCGCGTCGACCTCGCCGCGGATCTCCTCGATCCGCGCGGCCAGCGCCTCGCCGCCGCCGGAGACCCGGTAGAGGCCGGAGAGCGTGGCAGCCTTCATGCCCGGCATGTCGCCGTCGGCGTTGATGTGGATGAGCTTGGCCAGCTCGTCGTTGTCGATCACCGGGAAGGGCAGGGTGACGCTGCGGCAGGACGCTGCGGTCGACTCCAGCAGGTTGCCCTGCGGGCCGAGCGAGGACAGCAGCGAGGTGACGAGCTCCTCGCGGATGGCGTCCAGTGGCGGGTTGGTGACCTGCGCGAAGAGCTGGGTGAAGTAGTCGAAGAGCAGCCGGGGGCGCTCGGACAGGGCAGCGATCGGGGAGTCCGTACCCATGGAGCCGAGGGGCTCGCCGGCGGTACGGGCCATCGGCGCGAGGATGACGCGCAGCTCTTCCTCGGTGTAGCCGAAGGTCTGCTGGCGGCGGGTGACCGAGGCGTGGGTGTGCACGATGTGCTCGCGCTCGGGCAGGTCCGACAGCTCGATCTCGCCGGTCTCCAGCCACTCCGCGTACGGGGCGGCGGCGGCCAGCTCGTTCTTGATCTCGTCGTCCTCGATGATCCGCTTCTGGGCGGTGTCGACGAGGAACATCTTGCCGGGCTGCAGGCGGCCCTTGCGGACGACCTTGGCCGGGTCGATGTCGAGCACGCCGACCTCGGAGCCGAGGACGACGAGGCCGTCGTCGGTGACCCAGTAGCGGCCGGGGCGCAGACCGTTGCGGTCGAGGACCGCGCCGACCTGGGTGCCGTCGGTGAAGGTGACGCAGGCCGGGCCGTCCCAGGGCTCCATCTGGGTGGAGTGGTACTTGTAGAACGCGCGGCGGGCCGGGTCCATGGAGGTGTGGTTCTCCCACGCCTCCGGGATCATCATCAGCACGCTGTGCGGGAGCGACCGGCCGCCGAGGTGGAGCAGCTCCAGGACCTCGTCGAAGGAGGCCGAGTCGGAGGCGTCCGGGGTGCAGATCGGGAAGATCCGGTCCAGCACGCCGTCGCCGAATGCCTCGGAGGCCAGCTGGGACTCGCGGGCCTTCATCCAGTTGCGGTTGCCCTTGACCGTGTTGATCTCGCCGTTGTGCGCGACGAAGCGGTACGGGTGGGCGAGCGGCCAGGACGGGAAGGTGTTCGTGGAGAACCGCGAGTGGACCAGGGCGAGCGTCGAGGCGAAGCGACGGTCGGAGAGGTCGGGGAAGAAGGGCTCCAGCTGGCCGGTGGTCAGCATGCCCTTGTAGACGATCGTGCGGGCGGAGAGCGACGGGAAGTAGACCCCGGCCTCGCGCTCGGCGCGCTTGCGCAGCACGAAGGCCTTGCGGTCCAGCTCGATGCCCGTGCTCCCGTTGCTGACGAACAGCTGCGAGAAGGCCGGCATGGTGGCGCGGGCGCCGTTGCCGAGCAGGTCCGGGGTGACCGGGACCTCGCGCCAGCCGAGAACCGTGAGGTTCTCCTGGGCGGCGATGGCCTCGATCTGCTCCACGGCGACGGCCTGTGCGGTGCCGTCGGCGGGGAGGAAGGCGATGCCGACGGCGTACGCGCCGGCCTCGGGGAGCTCGAAGCCGGCCACCTCGCGCAGGAACGCGTCCGGGACCTGGCTGAGGATTCCGGCGCCGTCGCCCGAGTCCGGCTCGGAGCCGGTCGCGCCGCGGTGCTCGAGGTTCCGCAATACGGTCAGGGCCTGCTCAACGAGGGTGTGGGTGGCCTCGCCGGTGAGGTTCGCCACGAATCCGACGCCACAGGCGTCCTTCTCGTTGCGCGGGTCGTACATGCCCTGCTGGGCGGGGCGACCGTCCATGGGCGACCAGGCGGTGGTGCTGAGGCCGGTCGCGGAGTGCGTGGATGCGGAACGCATCGGCTCTCCCGTCGTCGTCGTGGCATATGTGCATAGCCGAGGGACGACGTTGGCCCTCTGCGAAATTTCGTGCAGATTACATGATGACGACAATCCCGAGAAGCGGATATGCCATTCCAGCATGCGGACACTGCACGAGGCAGGAAGAGGGGACTTTCGCGCGTTCTACGGACGCAGGCCGACGCAGGACGAGGCGAAAGGTCCCGGATGCAGGGCGGGCATCGTTGCCCGGAGCCCTGGACTGATGCCCGGCGGACACGGGGTCGAAACCGCCGGGTAACGAACTACTTATGTGGAGCACTGCATAGTGTCTCACTCCGAGGCCGGTCAGCCTATGGCTGCGCCGATCCAGGTTCCCAGGATGTACGTCACACCGGCGGCAGCGCCACCCAGGACGAGCTGGCGCAGGCCGCTGTACCACCAGGACCGGGCGGTGACCCGGGAGACCACCGCGCCGCAGGCGAAGAGCCCGGCCAGCGCGAGCAGCACCGCGGGCCACAGGGCCGTGGCGCCGAGCAGGTACGGCAGTACGGGGAGCAGCGCGCCCAGCGCGAAGGAGCCGAAGGACGAGACCGCGGCGACGAGCGGCGAGGGCAGGTCGTCGGGGTCGATCCCGAGCTCCTCGCGGGCGTGGATCTCCAGCGCCTGCTCGGGGTCGCGGGACAGCTGCATGGCGACCTCGCGGGCGAGCGCGGGCTCGACTCCCCGGAAGACGTAGAGCTCGGCCAGCTCCTCCATCTCGTCGACCGGGTGCTTGCGCAACTGCTGCCGCTCTATGTCCAGTTCCGCGAGGACCAGCTCGCGCTGCGAGGCGACGGAGGTGTACTCGCCCGCCGCCATCGAGAAGGCGCCGGCCGCGAGGCCCGCCAATCCGGTGATGACGACGGTCTGCGGGGCGACGGCTCCGCCGGCCACGCCGGTCATGAGGGCGAGGTTGGAGACGAGTCCGTCCATGGCACCGAAGACGGCCGGGCGCAGCCATCCGCCGTTGACGTCGCGGTGGGTGTGGTTGTCCCGGTGCGCGGTGTGCAGCGGTGCTTCGATGTCGATGATGGACATGCCGAGATATCTCCCCATTTGTGCGAACGGGCGCCGCGAGACACCCCGCCCCCCTGAACACCTCGAAACTACGCACGATTTCTGCCGCCCGCCAGCAAGGTAGGCCGTACTTACCTGCGGTTTTGTGGGTCGGCGACCGGGTGACGAGGAGCTTCGCGGGGTGTTTCGCGGCGAGCGACAAACCACATGTCGTGGCACAAATCCCCCAAGGGCTCATGATGAGCCCCATCAATGTGGGAGAGGCGCGCCATGGAGCCGGTGAAGCTGATTGCATGCGATCCGCAGGTCCTCCTCGAACGGGCCAGGGGCGCTCTTCTCGGGCTGGCGGTGGGCGACGCGCTGGGCGCCCCCGCGGAGAACATGAAGCCGTCGGAGATCCGGGCGAAATGGGGCCGCATCGAGGGTTTCGTGTCGGAGGACCCGGCGGGCACGGACGACACCGAGTACGCGATCTTCTCCGGGCTGCTGCTGGCCCGCCACGGCTCGGCGCTCACCGTCTCCCACGTGGAACGCGCCTGGCACCACTGGATCGCGGACCTCGACGAAGGCCCGTTCCGCGGCGCCGGGTTCTCGGAGCGCGGCACCCTCGAGAACCTCCGCCGGGGCCTGGCCGCCCCCATCTCGGCCCAGCACCGGCACGCGTGGTCGGACGGTCTCGCCATGCGGGCGGCGCCGTTCGGCGTCTTCGCGGCCGGCCGGCCCGCCGAAGCGGCCCGGCTGGTCGCCATCGACGGCACGGTCAGCCACGACGGCGAGGGCATCTACGGCGGCCAGGCGGTGGCGGCGGGCGTGGCGGCGGCGATGGCCGGCGGCAGCCCGGCTTCCGTCGTTTCCGCGGCCCTCTCCGTCATCCCGTCCGACTCCTGGACGGCCCGCTCCCTGCGCCGGGCGGTCACCGCCGCCCCGCGCGGGGAACGGGCCGTGCGCTCGGCGGTGGTCATCGGCGGCTACCCGTGGACGGACCTGGCGCCCGAGGCCGTCGGCCTCGCCTTCGGCGCCTTCGCCGCGTGCCGGGGCGACTTCCCCTCCTCGGTCCTGACCGCGGTCAACATGGGCCGCGACGCGGACACCACGGCGGCGGTGGCGGGCGCCCTGTCCGGCGCGATGTCGGGCGCCGCCGCGATCCCCGCCGCCTGGTCCTCGGCCATCGGCCCGGTCCGCGGCAGCTGCCTCCCCTCGATGCGGGGCTACCACGTCCTCGACATCGCGGACCTCCTCACCCCCGAATACGAGGCCCCCCGATGACACCCCCGGCCGACTCTTC
>NZ_JARAYQ010000470.1:0-3316 GCF_033794505.1 Streptomyces sp. MB09-01
GGCCCACGGCCCCTCCCTAGCCCTTGCCGCCGCTCCGGGCCGCCGCCGCCTGCCTGGCGTCCAGCATGTGCAGCGCCTTGCGTGCCAGCGGGTACGTCCGCACCAGGTCGGCCAGGGTCGTCGAACCCCGCGTGATGCGGGCGAAGGCCCGCCACGCCGGACGGAAGCCGGTGATCGCCGCGTGCAGCATCCGCGGCCGGGCCGCGAAGACGGTCAGCATCCGCTTGCCGACGCCCATCTCGACGCCCAGCCCGGCCTTCACCGCGAAGGCGTAGTTGAGGGCCTGCCGGCGCGCGTCCACCGCGTCCTGCGCCTCGGAGATCTTCACCGCCCACTCCCCCGCCAGCCGCCCCGAGCGCAGCGCGAAGGAAATGCCCTCCCGGGTCCACGGCTCCAGCAGTCCGGCCGCGTCGCCCGCCACCAGGACCCGGCCGCGCGAGAGCGGCGAGTCGGGCTTGCGGCAGCGGGTCAGGTGCCCGGAGGAGACGGTCGGTTCGAAGCCGGCGAGCCCGAGCCGGGCGATGAAGTCGTCCAGGTAGCGCTTGGTCGCGGCGCCCTCGCCCTTGGCCGAGATGACCCCGACGGTGAGGGTGTCGCCCTTGGGGAAGACCCAGCCGTAACTGCCCGGAAGCGGGCCCCAGTCGATCAGCACCCGCCCCTTCCAGTCCTCCGCGACCGTCGCGGGAACGGGGATCTCCGCCTCCAGGCCGAGGTCCACCTGGTCCATCTCGACGCCGACGTGCGCGCCGATCCGGCTCGCGCTGCCGTCCGCGCCGACCACCGCGCGGGCCAGGACGGTCTCCCCGTCGGCGAGCACCACGGCGACGGTGCGCCGGTCGGGCACGGCCGTGCCGTGCTGTTCGACGCGGGCCACGGCCGTGCCCGTACGGACGGTGGCGCCGGCCTTCTCGGCGGCGGCGACCAGGCCGGCGTCGAACTCCGCCCGGTTGATGAGCCCGAACAGCATCTGCTTCGAGCGCCGGGTGCGGGTCAGCTTCCCGTCCATCGAAAAGGTGACCGCGTGGATGCGGTCCTTGAGGGGAAGTACGAAGCCCGGGGGCAGGGCGTCGCGCGAGGGACCGATGATGCCGCCACCGCAGGTCTTGTAGCGGGGCAGTTCGGCCTTCTCCAGCAGCAGGACGCGCCGGCCGGCCGTCGCCGCCGCGTACGCCGCCGAGGATCCGGCCGGTCCTGCCCCGACCACGACCACGTCCCACACTTCGCCGGTCCCGCCGCTCCCCCCGGCCGCCTCGTCGGCCGCCGCCCGGGCGGCCTGCCCCGCATCCACGCCTGCGCCTGCGCCCTCGCCCAGGCCCAGGCCTGCGTCTGCGCCCACGCCCGCGTCCTCGCCTGCGCCCGCCCCTGCGTCGCGTACGTCGTCGTCGCTGCTCACGATGTGTTGCCGCTCCTGATCACCCGGTTGCTCCGATGCCGGGGAAATCCTACGGCGAGACGACGCACCGCCCCGCTGTGCGAGGATCGGGGCTGTCTTTTCGCCGTACCCGGCATACGCACACCCCGCGGATGCGGGCGGCGTACACGGAGAACAACGTCGCACCCAAAAGGAGCGTGCCCATGTCCCAGAATCCGATCGCCGAGACCATCGCCTCGCTGATGCCCCGCGCCAAGCAGGAGCTGACCGAGCTGGTGGCCTTCCAGTCGGTGGCGGACTGGGCGCAGTTCCCGAAGAGCGAGAGCGAGGCCGCCGCGAACTGGGTGGCCGACGCCCTGCGCGTCGAGGGTTTCCAGGACGTGGCGCTGCTCGACACCCCCGACGGCACCCAGTCCGTGTACGGCTTCCTGCCCGGCCCCAAGGGCGCGCCGACCGTTCTGCTGTACGCGCACTACGACGTCCAGCCGCCGCTGGACGACGCGGCCTGGATCTCGCCCGCCTTCGAGTTGACCGAGCGCGACGGCCGGTGGTACGGGCGCGGTTCGGCCGACTGCAAGGGCGGGTTCATCATGCACCTGCTGGCGCTGCGCGCGCTGAAGGCCAACGGCGGTGTGCCGGTGAGCGTGAAGGTGATCGTCGAGGGCTCCGAGGAGCAGGGCACCGGCGGCCTCCAGCAGTACGCCGAGGCGCACCCGGAGCTGCTGACCGCCGACACCATCGTCATCGGTGACGCGGGCAACTTCCGCCTCGGCCTCCCGACGGTGACGGCCACGCTCCGCGGCATGTGCCTGATCAAGGTGAAGATCGACACGCTCGGCGGCAACCTGCACTCCGGCATGTTCGGCGGCGCCGCCCCGGATGCGCTGGCCGCGCTGATCCGCGTACTCGACTCGCTGCGCGCGGCGGACGGTTCGACGACGGTGGACGGGCTCGCCTCGGACGAGGTGTGGGAGGGCCTGCAGTACCCGGAGGCGGACTTCCGCACCGACGCGAAGGTGCTGGACGGCGTCGAGCTGATCGGTGAGGGCACCATCGCCGACCGCCTGTGGGCCCGCCCGGCCGTCACCGTGCTCGGCATCGACTGCCCGCCGGTCGTCGGCGCGACGCCGTCCGTGCACGCGAGCGCCGGCGCGCTGATCAGCCTGCGCGTGCCGCCGGGCGTGGACACCGCCGAGGCCATCAAGCTGCTCCAGGCCCACCTGGAGGCGCACACCCCGTGGAAGGCGCGCCTCGAACTCGAGGTGGTCGGCCAGGGCCAGCCCTTCCAGGCGGACACCGACAGCCCGGCGTACGCGTCGATGCGGTCTGCTCTGGAGGCCGCGTACCCCGGCCAGGAGATGCAGATCAGCGGCATGGGCGGGTCGATCCCGCTGTGCAACACGCTGACGACCCTCTACCCGGGGGCGGAGATGCTGCTGATCGGGCTGAGTGAGCCCGAGGCGCAGATCCACGCGGTCAACGAGAGCGTGTCGCCGCAGGAGCTGGAGCGGCTGTCGGTGGCGGAGGCCCTCTTCCTCGTCAACTACGCGGAGTCCAAGCGCGCCTGACCCCGTACGGGGTGCGTGTACGCCCAGGGCGCAGTGCGCCCTGGGCGTACTCCGCTGCTGGTGAAGTCGCGTGTGCGGGCCGGCCGGCCGTGCCTAGGGTCGACGCATGGATCTTGTAGAAGTGCTTCCGGACCGGCTCCACATGCTCCGCTTCCCCATCGGCCAGGCGTACCTCTGGCAGGACGGCGAGGCCCTCACCCTGATCGACGCCGGCAACGCCGGGTCCGCCGTCGAGATCGAGGGGGCGATACGTTCCCTCGGGCTGCTGCCCGAGCGGCTGGAGCGGATCGTCCTCACCCACTGCCACGGCGACCACGTCGGTGCGGCAGGTGAGCTCGCCGCCCGCTGGGGCGCGCAGGTGCTCGCGCACCGCCTG
>NZ_JARAYQ010000471.1:0-3110 GCF_033794505.1 Streptomyces sp. MB09-01
GGCCCGGGCCCCGGCACGGCTCCCGCAGCGTCACCACGCCAAGTGGCACAGCAGCGAGCGGCACAGGGGCGAGCGGCACAGCAGCGAGCGGCACGCGCCATCGGAAACCCGGCGCCGATCCGGCACGGATCACCCCGCCCCGGGCCGCCCGCCCGGCACCCGCCGCTCCGGGCCTCCCCGGCCTCCCGGGCCTCCTGGGCCACCCAGGGCTGCCCGTCCGAGCGGGGCCTGCCAGCCCCTCGTCGGCATCGATCCGTCTGCCGAGCCCCCAAGCGCCCGCCCCGGGCCGGCGGCCTGCTCCAGCTCAGCCGCCCGGCGGCGGCCGCAGGCTTCGTACGGTGCGGCGCCACCGTGCTCGCGCGTCCCGCCGGCCCACGCTTGCCGTCGGGTGAGCCGCGTCTCACCTGGCTCCCGCCGCTTGTCTGTGCAACAAGTTGCATAGCAAGATCGCGGCATGGCGCTCGAACACGCGATCCTCGTCTCCCTGCTGGAGAAGCCGGGCTCCGGCTATGAGCTGGCCCGCCGCTTCGACCGGTCCATAGGCTACTTCTGGACCGCCACGCATCAGCAGATCTATCGCGTCCTCAAGCGCATGGAGAGCGACGGCATGCTCACGGTCCGCACCGTCCCACAGCAGGGCCGACCGGACAAGAACGAGTACTCCGCCGCCGGCCCCGGCCGGGCCGCCCTCGCCGAATGGCTGCACGAGCCGATCGAACCCGAAAGCCTGCGACACGACCTCGCCGTGAAGATCCGCGGCGCGGCCTTCGACGACCCGGCCTCCCTGATCCGCGAGGTCGAGCGGCACCAGCAGGCGCACCGGGACCGACTCGCGCGCTATCTCGCCGGGGAACTGCGCGACTTCACGGGGCCCGACGCCCCCACACCGCTGGACGTCGGGCAGGAACTCCAGCACGTCGTCCTGCGCGGAGGCATCGCGCAGGAGCGGATGACCATCGCCTGGCTCGACGACGTCCTGGCCACCCTCCACCGACTCGGCCGACCCGCGCCGACCGGGCAGGCCGCGCCCGCCGTGCCGCCCACGACCGCCTGAACCACACCCGGCCCCGCCTCCTCCCACCTCCCAGCTCCTCCCTCCGCGCGTCCGCGCGATCTTCGACTCCCACCCCTCGGAAGGTGAACCGCCATGTCCGACCCTCTGCTGTTCCACCCGCACACCTACGACCCCGCACACTTCGACCCGGAGACCCGCAGGCTCCTGCGCGCCACCGTCGACTGGTTCGAGGCCCGCGGCAAGCGGCGGATCATCGAGGACTACCGGTCGCGCGCCTGGCTGGCCGACTTCCTCGCCTTCTCCGCCAAGGAAGGGCTCTTCGCCACCTTCCTGACCCCGGCAGCCGCCGCCGGCGAGGACGAGCCGGACAAGCGCTGGGACACCGCACGGATCGCGGCCCTCAACGAGATCTTCGGCTTCTACGGCCTCGACTACTGGTACGCCTGGCAGGTCACCATCCTCGGCCTCGGCCCGGTCTGGCAGAGCGACAACGCCGCCGCCCGCGCCCGCGCCGCGCAACTCCTCTCCGACGGAGAGGTGTTCGCCTTCGGCCTGTCCGAGAAGTCCCACGGCGCCGACATCTACTCCACCGACATGCTGCTGGAGCCCGACGGCGACGGCGGCTTCCGCGCGAGTGGTTCGAAGTACTACATCGGCAACGGCAACGCCGCCGGCCTCGTCTCCGTCTTCGGCCGCCGCACCGACGTCGAGGGCCCCGACGGCTACGTCTTCTTCGCCGTCGACAGCCGCCACCCGGCCTACGAACTCGTGAAGAACGTCGTCGACTCCTCGAAGTACGTCAGCGAGTTCCGCCTCGTCGACTACCCGGTGGCCGCCGCCGACGTCCTGCACACCGGCCGCGCCGCCTTCGACGCGGCCCTGAACACCGTCAACGTCGGCAAGTTCAACCTCTGCACCGCCTCCATCGGCATCTGCGAGCACGCGATGTACGAGGCCGTGACGCACGCGCACAACCGGATCCTCTACGGCCGCCCCGTCACCGCGTTCCCGCACGTGCGCCGCGAGCTGGCCGACGCCTACGTCCGTCTCGTCGGGATGAAGCTGTTCAGCGACCGCGCCGTCGACTACTTCCGCTCCGCCGGACCCGACGACCGCCGCTACCTGCTCTTCAACCCGATGACCAAGATGAAGGTCACCACGGAGGGCGAGAAGGTCATCGACCTGATGTGGGACGTCATCGCCGCCAAGGGCTTCGAGAAGGACAACTACTTCGCCCAGGCGGCCGTCGAGATCCGCGGACTGCCGAAGCTCGAGGGCACCGTCCACGTCAACCTCGCGCTGATCCTCAAGTTCATGCGCAACCACCTGCTGGACCCGGCGGAGTACGCGCCCGTGCCGACCCGCCTCGACGCCGCCGACGACGACTTCCTGTTCCGGCAGGGGCCGGCCCGCGGCCTGGGCTCCGTACGCTTCCACGACTGGCGCCCCGCCTACGACGGCTACGCCGGCGTGCCGAACGTCGCGCGCTTCCGCGAGCAGGCCGACGCCCTGTGCGAGTTCGCGGCCACCATCGCCCCCGACGAGGAGCAGGGCCGCGACCTCGACTTCCTCCTCTCAGTGGGTCAGCTCTTCGCGCTGGTCGTCCACGGACAGCTCATCCTGGAGCAGGCCCGCCTGACGGACCTGGACGAGTCCGTACTCGACGAGCTGTTCTCCGTCCTCGTACGCGACTTCTCCCAGCACGCCATCGAGCTCCACGGGAAGGACTCCACCACGGTGGAGCAGCAGAACTGGGCACTCGCCTCCATCCGGCGCCCGGTCATCGACGAGGCGCGCTCGGCGCGCGTCTGGGCCCGGGTCGAGGCCCTCTCCGGCGCCTACGAAATGACGCCGTAGCGGACCAGCCCCCTCGGCGGACCGCCGAGGGGGCACCCATCCGGCCGGCACCGGGTTGGACGGAGCGGGGCCCCGCCGTTCCGGGAGACACAGCCCCACCTGCGGGTACGCGCCGGTCGGGCGTGCATCGGGATGCCCCGTCACACGGCTGTGACAGTCGGCGGACACCTCCATGAAGTCCCACGGCCAATCTCTTTATCAGGGACAAACACCGACATTCCGGAATGCGTCCCCTGCT
>NZ_JARAYQ010000472.1:0-3091 GCF_033794505.1 Streptomyces sp. MB09-01
GGTCCCCGGGGGTGGGGGGCTCGTTGCCGCCGATCTGCTCGTTGAGCTTCTGCTGCGCCGTGTCGACGTGGCTCTGGTACTTCTTCCCGGTCCTCGCGTCGAAGGCGTCTCCGGCCTTCTCGACTCCTTGGCGGGCCTGGTCAGGGTGTCCCTTGATCAGGTCTTTGAGCTTGTCGAGCATGGACATAAGGCGTCCTCTCTAGGGAATGCCGGTCGCTTCAAGCTTCTCCGCGAAGGCCGGTGTCCGCACCCGGAGCGTCCTCAGGGCCCCTGGTCGAGTGCCGCGGCGGGCGGGGGACCGATCCGGAGCCAGAGCGTGCGGTGGGTGCCCGCGTGCGGGGTGGAGGGGTCCGGGCGCCAGCCCTGGGTGGCGTAGAAGGCCTGGGCGCGGAGGTTGTGCTCGTACACCTCGAGACGGACCCGGCTGACTCCGGCGCGGCGCCAGACGTCGAGGCAGGCGGCGTGCAGGGCGGAGCCGGTGCCGCGGCGCCAGTGGACCGGGTCGACGTGGAGCTGGGTGAGCGTGGTCTCGCCGTCCTCCGTGCGGAAGGCGGCGACGCCGGTGAGCCGGCCGTCCTGCTCGGCGCAGAGCACCGCGCCCTCGGCGGGGTCGCGGGCGACGGCCCGGGACCAGCCCTCGCGCGTCCGGTGGAGCTCGACGTCACCCGCGTAGGCCTGTTCGGGGATGTGGCCCCGGTAGTACGTGGCCCGGGCCCGCGTGTGCAGGGCGGCGATGGCGTCGAGGTCTGCGGGCTCCGCGGCTCTGATCACGGGAAGGGAAACGCGCCGGGAACCCGGGCGGTTCCCGGCGCGTGGACCGTGACGCCCGCGTGGCTACTTCTTCAGCCACGCCTCCATCATCTTCTGGGCGATGGGGGCGGCCAGTCTGCCGCCGCCGATCTCGGAGCGGTCGGTGTCCGAGTTCTCGATCACCACGGCGACCGCGATCTGCTTGCCGCCCAGCTTGCCGTACGAGGTGAACCAGGCCAGCGGCGCGAGGCTGTTGTTGACACCGCGCTGGGCGGTACCGGTCTTGCCGCCCACCTCGGCGCCCGCCACCTGGGCCGGCTTGCCGCCGCCCTCGGTGGCGACCGTGCGCATGGCGTCCCGGATCATCGAGGCGGTCTTCTCGTTCATGACCTGCTGGGACTTCGGGTTCTTGAAGCTCTCCAGCACGTCGCCGTTGCCGTCGGTGACCTCGGAGACCATGTGCGGGGCGACGAGCTTGCCGCCGTTCTCGATCGCAGCCGTCACCATCGCCATCTGGAGCGGCGTGGCCTGCACGTCGAACTGGCCGATACCCGTCTGCGCGACCTGGTCGACCGACATCTTCTTCGACGGGTACTTGCTCGGCGGGTTGGTGCGGACCGGGGTGTCGACCTGCACGTTGAACCCGAGCTTCTCGGCCGTCGCGCGCATCTTGTCCTGGCCGAGCTTGGACGCCAGCTCGGCGAAGACGTTGTTGCAGGACAGCCGCAGGGCGGTGCGCACCGATACGTTGTTGCAGGCCGCGGAGCCCGCCTCGCTGGGCAGCAGGGTGCGGGTGCCGGGGATCGTGTACGGGTCGGCGATCCCGGTCGGCTGGTCGATGTTGGTGACGAGGCCGTTCTCGATGGCCGCGGCCAGGGTGACCAGCTTGAAGGTGGAGCCTGGCGCCTGGGGCTTGCGCAGCGCCACGTTCTCCAGGGCCCTGCCCCTGTCCGCGGAGAGTTCGGTCCAGGCCTTCTGGTCGTTGGCGCCGGCGATGCTGCCCGGGTCGAAGGAGGGGTTGTTCACCACGGCGAGGATCTCGCCGGTCGCGGGGTCGATGGCGACGGCGGCGCCCTGCTTGCCCTGGAGCGCGTCGTAGGCGGCCTTCTGCACGCCCTTGTCGATCGTGGTCAGGACGTTGCCGGGAGCGGCCCGCTTGTTGGTGAGCATGTCCATCACGGTCTTCAGACGGCTGTCCGAACCGTTGAGGACGTTCTTGTAGATGCCCTCCAGCATGGTCGTGCCGTAGGCCTGGGAGCTGTACCCGGTGATCGGCGCGTAGAGGGGGCCGTCGGTGTACGTCCGCTTGTAGCCGAAGTCCTTGCCGCCCGTCTTCACCGAGCCGGTGATCGCCTCCCCGCCCACGATGATGTTGCCCAGCGGGTTCTCGTACTGCCCGATGAGGTTCCGGCGGTTGTGCTTGTCGTCTGCGAGGGCCTGGCCTTGGTATGCCTGCACCCAGGTGACGCGGACCAGCAGGGCCAGCACCAGAAGCAGACAGAAGACCGACGCACGCCTGATCGTCTTGTTCATCCCCCAGAAGGACGTCCCAGTGACCCCGGCCGTTCCGCTCTGCCCCGATTGTGGCCGGGTTCTCAGCTTTTCTTCATGATGAAGCCCCCCTCGTACGCCGCGATGACCGCCTGGGTGCGGTCGCGGGAGCCGGTCTTGGTGAGGACCGACGCGACGTGCGTCTTGACGGTCTGCGGTCCGACGCCGAGGCGCTCGCTCATCTCGTGGTTGGACAGCCCGGTGGCCATCAGGCGCAGTACGTCGGCCTCGCGGTCGGTGAGCCGGGCCACCCAGGGCGCGGTGGCGGGCGGGGGGCCACCGGCCGTGTGGGCGGCGGCGAGGGAACGCACCGCAGCGGGGAAGAGCAGCGAGTCGCCGCGGGCGACGAGCCGGACCGCCCCGATGAGCTCGTCGGGGTCGGCGCGCTTGAGGAGGAAGCCCACGGCGCCCGCACGCAGCGCGTCGTAGACGTAGGCGTCGTTCTCGAATGTGGTGACGACCACGATCCGGGGCGGCGCGGCCATGGTGGCGAGGATCTGCTCGGTGGCCCGGATCCCGTCGATCTCGGGCATCCGGACGTCCATCAGCACCACGTCCGGGGCCAGCGAGCGGACCAGCGGGACCGCTTCGGCGCCGGTGGCGGCCTCGCCGACGACCTGCAGGTCGGGCTCGGCCTCCAGGATGACCCGCAGCGCGGTGCGGACCATCCGCTCGTCGTCACAGATCACAATGCGCAGCGGCGGACGGCCCGCCGCTGCGCATTGTGATCTGTGACACAGTCTTCTTTAAACCAACAGACCCTGCCAACGAATAAAAAAGGGGGATTCTG
>NZ_JARAYQ010000473.1:0-3049 GCF_033794505.1 Streptomyces sp. MB09-01
GAAAGGGGGGGGGGGGTTGGAGGCGATCGCCGCGAGCCGTTCGCCCTCCACGACCACGCGTTCGGCGAGGTCCCGTGTGAGCCGGCCCCTCGCCAGGACCTCGTTCACCTGCCAACCGTCCCCGAGCCGGCCGACGAGCCAGGCGGTCCGTTCCTCGTCCTGGTGGCAGACCTGCCGGGCGGCGGTCAGCCGGACGTCCTGGTCCTCGTCGTCGAGGAGCCGCTCCCTGGCCTCGAGGGAAAGCCGGTCCCAGACGCGGCAGGCCGCCCTGCGGAACGCCGGGTGCTCGTGGTGCGCGAGAGCGGCCAGGATGTGGGCCGGTGGAGCGCCCCACGCGACCAGTTCGTGGCCCACCAGACCGCGGGGGTGCGCAAGCAGCCGCTCGTACGCCCAGTCGGGCAGCGGGGCCACCCGCCGCCGGTAGGCCAGGGGGCCGTGCGCGAGGGCGAGGTGGACCGCCGGGGCCGGGTCGTCGACCAGCCGGGCGCGCTGGCCGGGGTCGATGCCGCCGTTCTCGGCGAGGGCCATCCGGACGTGGCGGTCCGGGTGGATGAGAGCGGCCTCGATCACCTCCTGCGGCAGAACCGCGCGCTGCGCAACCGCGCGCCGCAGCCACTCGTCTTCGTGGCCGAGCAGCCGCAACAGCACGTCCGCCGGTGCGGCCTCGTTCCCTACGAGCCCGTACAGCAGCCCCGTCCACCGATCGCCCATGCCCCGGTCCGTCCCCCGTTGATCCAAAACGGGCAGCGTAGCAAGGAAGCCCACAGGCGGACCGATCATCACAATGCGGTCCATGACATCCTGTGACGTCACAACTCGCCGGACGGTATCGGCGGACGTCCGGGGAATTTGGGGAAGGTCGATGAGGCTCTGCTTCCTGGTGGAGGAGCACTACCGCCACGACGGCATGCCGAACGAGGTGATCGGGCAGCTGACCGCTTGGGGGCACCAGGTGGACGTGCTGCGTCCGGGCGGCTCGCTGCTGCGCATGTCCGAGGCCGTGGACGCGGGGGCGCACGACGCCTGGGTGCTCAAGACCGTCTCCGGCGGGCCGGGGCTCACGCTGCTCGAAGCCGCCGCCGCGGCCGGGATGACCACCGTCAACGACGCCCGGTCCATCCGGGGCGTACGGGACAAGGCCCTGGCCGCCGCCATCGGGCGCGGCCGGGGGCTGCCGCTGCCGACCACGTACGCGGTGGCGTGCCCCGAACTCCTCAGGGAGATAGCGGCGGCGGAGTACCCGCTCGTCGTCAAGCCCGCCGACGGCAGCTCCGGACGGGCCGTGCGCCTGGTGTCCTCGCCGGAGCAACTGGAGACGGTGCTTCCCCTCCTCGCGGGCGAGGGCATGCTGATCGCCCAGCCGTACGTGCCCAACTCGGGCACGGACATCAAGGTGTACGGGGTCGGCGGCGAGCTCTTCGCGACCGAGCGCTGCTCCCCGCTGCACCCGGACCCCTCGGTGCGGGAGCGCCGGGTGCCGCTGTCGGCCGAGGTGGCGGCGATCGCCGCCCGGGTGGGGGCGGTCTACGGGCTGGACCTGTACGGGGTGGACGTGCTGCTGGGCCCGGACGGGCCGGTGGTCGTCGACGTGAACGACTTCCCGAGCTTCCGTCAGGTGCCGGACGCGGCGGCGCGGGTGGCCCGGGCGGTGCTGGAGCTGGCACGGGCCGGCGCTCCCGCGCAGCCGCAGGCGGCCTCACCGCAGCCCGCACCCGCGGCACTGCCGTTCCCTACGCTGCCCCTCTCGATTCCGGTGCAGGTCTCGGCGGGGGCGGGGGAGAGCATATGAGGATCGGCCTGATCACCCCGGATCCCGGGCACCCACTGCTGGCGGGGGCCGCCGCGCTGCTGGCTCCGGAGCACGTCGTCGAAGCGCTCGATCCGACCCCGCCCGGGGACGCGCCGGTGCCGGTGCCCCGGCGGCCGGCCGATGTCTACCTGCTCAAGTCGGGGACCCCGCACGCCGTGGGGCTCGCACGGGAGCTGGAGCGGCGGGGCGCGGCCGTGGTGAACTCCGCGGCGGCCACGGCGCTGTGCCAGGACCGGACGGAGATGGCCGGGCTCGCCCTGCGGGCCGGGCTGCCGTTCGCCGCGACGCGTACCGTCGGCGCCCTCTCGGCGTGGGCCTCCGGGACCACGCTCACCGCTCCGGTGGTCGTCAAGAGCCGGCGCAACCGCAAGGGCGACCTCGTCGCCCGCGCCGACGACGCCGCCGCGCTGCGGGAGTTGGCGCGGGCCTGGCCGCGGGAGCCGGTGGTGGTGCAGGAGTACGCGCCCAACAGCGGCTGGGACCACAAGCTGTGGGCCATAGGGGACCAGGTCTTCGCGGCCCGGCGCCGCTCCGAGCTCTCCCCCGGCGGGCAGGGCCCCAACGTGCCGCTGGCCCTGGACGATCTGCCGGCCGGATGGGCCGGGCTGGTGCGCGAGGTGGGCGCGGTGTTCGCGCTGGACGTCTACGGCGTGGACATCATCGACACGGGCGGCGGCACGCCGCTGATCGTGGACGTCAACGCCTTTCCCGGGATCCGCGGCCTGTCCGGAGCCCCGGCGGCCCTCGCCGCCCTGACCCTGCGCCGGGCCCCGGTCCGCCGCCCGTAGACCCGCGGCGCCGCACGCACGCGTCCGGACGGGCGAATGCGTGCGGCGGGACGGCCCCGGCCCGGTGTCGTGGTGCGGCCCGGTGGCGGGGGCGGTGAGGATCGGGGCATGGGCGTCGTCCTGCCGGTCCTCTTCGCGCTGTTCGCGGCGCTCAGCAACGCGCTCGCCACCGTGCTCCAGCGGCGGGCGGCGCTCACCGTGCCGCAGAGCGGCGGCTTCCGCTTCGGCCTGGTCCTCGACCTGCTGCGGCGGCCGGTGTGGGTGGGCGGGATCCTGGCCGTGATCGCGGCCGGGGTCGGGCAGGCCGTCGCGCTGGCCACGGGCGCGCTGGCCCTCGTACAGCCGCTGTTCGTGCTGGAGCTGCCGCTGCCCTTCTGATCCCCCCCCCGGTGGACGCCCAAACCCGGTCTCTAATACCCATCTGACGCTCCCAACACTTAAAAGGTGTAAA
>NZ_JARAYQ010000474.1:0-3041 GCF_033794505.1 Streptomyces sp. MB09-01
CCGCCGGCCCGCTCTCCCGTCCCCTCCCCCGACCTCACCCGGGAGGGCATGGTGCTGCTGCCCGGCGGGGTCTTCCGGATGGGCAACGAGGACGGGGCCGCCAACGCCGGAGACGGAGAGGGGCCGGTGCGCGAGGTCGCCGTGGCCCCGTTCCGCCTCGACGAACGGGCGGTCTCCCACGCCGAGTTCGCCGCGTTCGCGGACGCCGTCGGGTACCGGACGGTCGCCGAGCGGCTCGGCTGGTCGTACGTGTTCGCGGGCCTGCTCGCACCGGAGACCGTGCTGGCCTCCCCCGCCCCGCCGGGCACGCCGTGGTGGCGCGGCGTCACGGGCGCGTCGTGGCGCGAGCCGTACGGACCCGGCTCCGCGGCCGGGGAAGGGCATCCGGTGGTGCACGTCGCCTGGTACGACGCGGTGGCGTACGCCGCGTGGGCGGGCAAGCGGCTGCCGACGGAAGCCGAATGGGAGTACGCGGCCCGTGGCGGGCTGGATCAGGCGCGCTACCCCTGGGGCGATGAGCTCACCCCCGGCGGGCAGGGGCGGTGCAACATCTGACAGGGCGAGTTCCCCCTGGTGACGACCAAGGAGGACGGCTGGGTGGGCACGGTGCCCGTCGACGCGCACGAGCCGAACGGCTACGGCCTCTACAACACCGTCGGCAATGTGTGGGAGTGGTCGGCCGACGCGTTCGCACCGGACAGCGGTACCCGCGCGATGCGCGGCGGTTCGCACCTCTGCCACGACTCGTACTGCAACCGGTACCGGGTGGCCGCGCGCACCGGCAACACCCCGGAGAGCAGCAGCGGGAACATCGGTTTCCGCTGCGCGGCCGACGCATAGCGCGGCCGCGCACGGAAACCGGTGCCGTTCAGAGCCAGGGGAACCGGTCGGCGGAGTAGCGGTAGGCGCGGAAGACGGAGTTCTGGGCGCCGGCCGAGGACTCCAGTCCCACGCCCTCGCCGAAGGACCGGAACTGCGGGACCACGAACTCCCACACCACGTCGCCGTCGGGCGTCACCTCGAAGAGGCGCCCGAAGGAGCCCTCGGCGACGAAGGTGTTCCCGTTCGGCAGGCGCTGCGCGCTGGACATGTACGGGCTGTAGAAGTTCTGCGGCGGGTTGTCCTGGTAGGACCACACCTCCTTGCCGGTACGCGGGTCCAGCTCCAGCACCCGCGAGTACGGCACGGAGGTCGTGTCGCGGTAGGTGCCGTTGTCGAAGACCAGGATGGTGCCGCCCGCGAGCTCGTGCGGATGGTGCTGCTGGGCCAGGACGTCCGGACCGATGTGCCACAGCACGGATCCGTCGGCTCGGTCGACGGCCACGGTGGTGGACGCGCTGCGGAAGCCCACCACGATCGACCCGTCGGCGCTCTCGTTGACGGTGTTGGCCATCGGCCAGTGGTTGCGGGCGAAGTGCGGGTTCAGCGCCACTTCCTCGGGGTCGAGGTGCTCGATGGCCGCCCAGCGCCACACGATCTCCCCCTCCCAGGTCAGTTCGTACACCACGTCCCCGTAGATCACCCCGCCAGGTGCCTCGGATCCGGGGATGCCGCCCCGGATCCGGGCCGCGTCGGCCGGGTCCAGCGGCTCGACGGCCCCGATGATCAGGTTGCCGTTGCGCAGGCTCGAGGCGTCGTGGTGGTGGAAGGGGTGCCTGACCTCGCGCACCACCGTCGAGTCGGGGGCCAGTTCCTGGAAGATACCGCCGTGGTAGACGTCCCAGATGGGGAAGAGGGTGGGGCCTGCGGTGTCCTTGGCCGCGTAGAAGAGGTTCCCGTTGGGGAGGAGCTGCGCCTGGCGGCCGGGCGGGTGCGGGGAGTTCCAGGTGTGGACGGGCCGTCCTTCGATGTCGACGAGGTGGATCTCGCCGGCGCTGGTGATCGGGGTGTAGAGGGTGTGGCCGCCGTAGCTGCGCTCGGCGTCGTGGGCGATCAGGCCGACGCCGCGGCGGCGCAGGGTGTTCTGGTCGACGGTCATGAGGATCTCCTCGGGTGGGGTGTGGTTCAGCGGACGGTGACGGCGGCGGGGTCGACCGCCGTCAGGGGGCCGGGGTTCAGGTACCGCAGCAGTGCGCTGCGGTCGGCGGCGCCCGGCAGGTTCTGGGCGGCCTTGGCCCAGGCGGCCTCCTCCTCCAGCTGCGCCAGCAGTTCGGGGGTGAGGCTCGCGCCGTAGGTGTAGCGGGGCTGGTGGCCGTCGACGTAGCCGGCTTGGAGCGCACCCTTGGACTGGGCCACCACGGCCTGCCGTGCACCGGCCGGGTCGTCGTCGATTCCGCGCTGGGCGCGCAGCAGGGTGCGCAGGACGGCGGCTGTGGTCTCCTCGCTCGCCTTGGGGCCGGCGATCAGCAGGGTCCGAGCGGTGTAGCCGGTGAACGGGAGCTCGGCGTACCGCTCGCCGAGCGTGGTGGCCGCGGCGTCGTAGAAGCTGGGGAAGGTGACGCCGGCGTCGATGTCGCCGCGGGCGAGCGCCGGAGTGACCTGGTTCGGGGCGAGGTTCATCACGGTCACGTCCGCGGCCGTCAGCTGTACGGAGCCGAGCATCCGCGAGAGCGCGTACTCGACGTTCGTACCCTGCGGGACTCCGATCTTGCGGCCCTTCAGGGCGGCGAAGCCGGTGATCTGCCGGTCGGTCCGGGTGAGCAGGCGCCAGTCGGAGAAGCGGGACAGGTCGGCGACGATCCGCAGGTCCCGCCCTCCGAGCGCGGCCGTGACCGCGGGCAGGTCCCCCACGACGCCGAGCTGCGCCTGGCCGCCCAGCACGGCGTTCAGGGCGTCGCGCCCGGTCGGCTGGGTGGTCACGGTGGCGTCGATGCCCTCGGCGGACCAGAGCCCGCGCTCCTGGGCCACGTAGACGGGCGCCCCGCCGAGGTGGTCGCTGGCGGCGAGGGAGACGGCCGGGCGGCCGGCGGCCGCGGGGCCGGAGCCGCCGGAGCAGGCGGTGGTGAGGGCGCAGAGCAGCGCCGCCATCAGTACGGCGGCCACCGCGCGGGGTCTGGGCATGGGAAGTCCTTCCGGAGACGCAGGTGGGGCGGGAGAGGGGG
>NZ_JARAYQ010000475.1:0-3020 GCF_033794505.1 Streptomyces sp. MB09-01
GGCGGGTGCGGGTGCGGGGGCGGCGACGGCCGGGCCTGCGGCCCGGCGGCGGCCGGAGCCGGGCGCGGCCAGGGTGTCGGCCTCGGAGAGCCGGGCCAGTTCGGCCAGTTCGGCCAGCTCCGCCACGGCGGCCAGCTCGGCGAGTTCGGCCGGGGGCCTGTCGCCCTGGCGGCCGGGACCGGTGGCGGCGTCCGCGCCCCGGCGGCGCCGGCCGGCCCGCCGGCTCCCGGCGCGCGGGGCGGGAACCCCGGCGTCCGGGTCTGGGAGCGTGGCCCCGGGATCCGCCGTCCCGGCCGTCCAGGCCGGGAGCTCGGCCCCGTACGCCTCCGGGACGAGACCGGCACGGCGGTGACTGCCCTGCGTATCGCTCACGACGCTCGCTCCACTGGTGATCCGGCACCCCCGGGTTCGGGCACGGCACCCTAGCGGAGGAGTCGTCACGCTCCAAAGTCGGACGGACACCCAGCGTGTCGGAGCGGCGGGGCGGGGCCCCTCGTGGATCACCGGTGGACGGGCCGGTTCAGTAGGCGAAGGCGCGCGCCGTATTGGTGGCCAGCGCGGTGGCCATCGCGTCCTCGTCGATGCCGCGGACCGCCGCCATCGCCCGTACCGTCAGCGGAATGAGGTACGGAGCGTTGGGCCGTCCGCGGTAGGGCGCCGGGGTCAGGTAGGGCGCGTCGGTCTCGACGAGCACCAGCTCCAGCGGGGCCACGGCCAGCGCCTCGCGCAGCGGCGCCGCGTTCTTGAAGGTGACGGTCCCGGCGAAGGACATGTAGTACCCGGCGGCGGCGCACTCGCGGGCCATGTCGGCGTCCCCGGAGTAGCAGTGGAAGACGGTCCGCTCCGGGGCGCCCTCTTCGCGCAGGACGCGCAGTACGTCCGCGTGGGCTTCGCGGTCGTGGATGACGAGTGCCTTGCCCTGCCGTTTGGCGATCTCGATGTGGGCGCGGAAGGAGCGCTCCTGCGCGGCCATCCCTTCCGGGCCGGTGCGGAAGTAGTCCAGCCCGGTCTCGCCGACCGCCTTCACGTGGTCGAGGGCGGCGAGCGCCTCGATCTCGGCGAGCGCCTCGTCCAGCGCGCCCTCGCCGCCGCCGGCCCTGGCTCCCTGGCGCGACCAGCCTCCCCCAGCCCCAGGGGGCTGGGAGGTGCCCCCAGGATCCCCGAGGACGATCCGGGGGGCTTCGTTCGGGTGGAGGGCGACGGCCGCGTGGACGTTCTCGTACGCAGCGGCGGTCTCGGCGGCCCACCGGGAGCCCTTCACGTCGCAGCCCACCTGGACGACGGTGGTCACGCCGACCGAGGCGGCCTTCGCGAGGCCCTCCTCGACGGTGCCCGCCTGCATGTCGAGGTGGGTGTGCGAGTCCGCCACCGCCACCCGGAGGGGTTCGGGCAGCGGAGGCAGTGCGTCCTTGGAGGCGGAGGAAGGGCTCATACGGCCGATCTTATGACCGGCGGAAGATGCCCATCAGGCGGGAGAGCGGGCCCCGGCGCTCCTGGGCGCGGTCGACGGCGACGGGCCCGGGGGAATCGTGCGTCCCCTTGCGGGGCTTCGGGGTCCGGGGGACGTCGGCCCCGGCCGGCACCGGTCCGGCTATCCCGGGGGCGATGCGGTGGTGGTAGAGGTGGTCGATCATGCCGAGCACCGAGGAGACCTGGCCCGCGCGCATGATCCGTACGACGTGTCCGCCGCAGTTCATGCAGGTCGGGTTGGACAGCGGGGAGGGCACCCGCTCACCGTTGACCGTGTACATGATGAACGGCTCGCCCCGGCCGTCGACGTGGTGCTCGATGGCGTACCCCTGCTCCCAGGCGTACCCGCACTTCATGCACGCGAAGGAGTAGGCCTCGTACACGGTCTGCACGCCGGGGCTGGGTACGGCGGCAGGGACTTCGGCGGGGACGGGTACCGGGGTGTCAGCGATCTCACTCATGCCAGCTCCTCTTGTTCCACTGGTGCCATGGCCAGTGGACGCCTCTTCAGGCGGGAGCGCATCGGGCCCTGTCCAGTGTTGGACGGTCTTTGGGCGAGTCCATGCCGAAAGCGCCCGGTGCGCGGTCTGAGCTTTGCCTTTCAGGTTATCCCTTTACCGAATTACGGCATCTTTTGTGCCGCATTCTTTGCCGCGACCACCGCGTCGAACACCTCGCGCTTGGGTACCCCGGCCTCGGCCGCGACCGCCGCGATGGCCTCCTTGCGCCGCTCCCCCGCCTCCTCGCGCACCTGCACCCGGCGCACCAGCTCCTCGGCGTCCACGTCGCCGGGTCCGGCGGCGGGGGCGCCCTCCACGACGACGGTGATCTCCCCGCGCACCCCTTCGGCGGCCCAGGCCGCGAGCTCGCCGAGCCCGCCGCGCTTGACCTCCTCGTACGTCTTCGTCAGCTCGCGGCAGACCGCGGCCCGCCGCTCGGCGCCGAAGACCTCGGCCATCGCGGCGAGGGTGTCGTCGAGCCGGTGCGGGGCCTCGAAGTAGACGAGCGTGCGCCGCTCGCCCTCGACCTCGCGCAGCCGGCCGAGGCGCTCGCCCGCCTTGCGCGGCAGGAAGCCCTCGAAGCAGAACCGGTCCACCGGCAGCCCGGACATCGCCAGCGCGGTGAGCACGGCGGACGGCCCGGGGACGGCGGTGACCTTGATGTCCTTCTCCACCGCGGCGGCGACCAGCCGGTAGCCGGGGTCGGAGACCGAGGGCATGCCGGCGTCGGTCACGAGCAGCACCCGCGCGCCGCCGGCCAGGGCCTCGACCAGCTCGGGGGTGCGCGCGGACTCGTTGCCCTCGAAGTACGAGAGGACACGCCCGGTGGTGTGCACGCCGAGTCCCTGGGTCAGCCGGCGCAGCCGCCGGGTGTCCTCGGCGGCGATCACGTCGGCCCGCTCCAGCTCGGCCGCGAGGCGCGGCGGGGCGTCGGCGAGGTCGCCGATGGGGGTGCCGGCGAGGACGAGGACGCCGTCAACGGAGGTGGTCTCGGTACCGCGGGGCTGGTCAGTTGTCACCCTTTCCCTTAACACCATCGGACGCTCCCGC
>NZ_JARAYQ010000476.1:0-2964 GCF_033794505.1 Streptomyces sp. MB09-01
GCCCTGCCGGACCTCCGCCTGACGGGCGAGGACCCCCGCCGCCTGCGCGCCGCCTGGCTCAACGGCATCAAGGAACTCCGGGTCAGCCGTGGGTGACCCGGAGTTCCTTGATGCCGTTGAGCCAGGCGGCGCGCAGGCGGCGGGGGTCCTCGCCCGTCAGGCGGAGGTCCGGCAGGGCGTCGGCCAGTGCGTTGAAGATCAGGTCGATCTCCATCACCGCGAGGGACTTGCCGAGGCAGAAGTGCGGGCCGCCGCCGCCGAAGCCCAGGTGGGGGTTCGGGTCGCGGGTGATGTCGAAGACGTCCGGGTTCTCGAAGACCTCGGGGTCGTGGTTGGCGGAGGAGTAGAACATCCCCACCCGGTCACCGGCCTTGATCTTCTGGCCGCCGAGTTCGGTGTCCTGCGTGGCGGTGCGCTGGAAGGACACCACCGGGGTGGCCCAGCGCACGATCTCCTCCGCGGCGGTGGCCGGCCGGGTCGCCTTGTAGAGCTCCCACTGGTCGGGGTGGGTCAGGAAGGCGTGCATGCCGTGGCTGATGGCGTTGCGCGTGGTCTCGTTGCCCGCGACCGCCAGGAGGAGGACGAAGAAGCCGAACTCGTCCGAGCCGAGGTTGCCCTGGCCCTCCGCGGCGACGAGCTGGGTGACGATGTCCTTGGCCGGGCACTCCTTGCGCTGGGCGGAGAGGTTCATCGCGTAGCCGATGAGCTCCATGGCCGCGTTCGCGCCGACCTCCTCGGTGATCGCGTACTCCGGGTCGTCGTAGGCGATCATCTTGTTCGACCAGTCGAAGATCTTGGCGCGGTCCTTCTGCGGTACGCCGATCAGTTCGGCGATGGCCTGCAGCGGGAGCTCGCACGCCACCTGCGTGACGAAGTCGAAACTGCCGTCGGCGGAAACGGCCAGGGCCTCCTCGACGATCTTCCGGGCGCGGTCCCGCAGCGCGTCCTCCAGCCCGCGGATGGCCCGCGGGGTGAAGCCGCGCTGCACGATCTGGCGGACGCGGGTGTGTTCCGGCGGATCCATGTTCAGCATGATCAGTCGCTGGGCATCTATCGCATCACGCTGGATGTGCTCGTTGAAGCGGATGATCGCCGTGTTGGTGGTGGAGGAGAAGAGCTCCGGGTGCGTGGAGACGTGCTTGACGTCCGCGTGCCGGGTCACGACCCAGTAGCCCTCGTCGTCGAAGCCGGTGACGCCCCGCCGCTGCGGGCACCACCACACGGGTGAGGTCTGCCGCAGCTGCGCGAACTCCGGGAGCGGGACCCGGCTTTGGAGCAGGTCGGGGTCGGTGGCGTCGAAGCCTTCGGGCAGCGCGGGACAGGTCATCGGGGCAACTCCAAAGTCTGACGGCCCATCAGAAGTTGGCTTGAAGGTAGTAACGAGTTCTAGAAGTGACAAGGGTCGCGGCGTCAACTGTTGCGTGTGGAATCCGTGCAGGGCGCGTGCAAGACCCTTGCGTGGCGGGGCCCCAGGTCATAAGACTGCGGGGAGAACTAGAACGCGTACTAGTTCGGGCGGGGCGCCGGGACGGCCCGCCGCGCTGGCGCTGTGCAGGAGAGGACGAGCTCATGGCCGCGGAACCCGTCATCGTCGAAGCCGTACGCACCCCCATCGGCAAGCGCGGGGGCGCGCTCGCCAACCTCCATCCCGCCTACCTGCTGGGCGAGACCTACCGCGAGCTGCTGGCCCGTACCGGAATCCAGCCCGACTGCGTCGAGCAGATCGTCGGCGGCACCGTCACCCACGCCGGCGAGCAGTCGATGAACCCCGCGCGCAACGCCTGGCTCGCCATGGGCCTGCCGTACGAGACCGCCGCGACGACGGTGGACTGCCAGTGCGGCAGCTCGCAGCAGGCCAACCACATGGTCGCCAACATGATCTCCGGCGGGGTCATGGACATCGGCATCGCCTGCGGAGTCGAGGCCATGAGCCGGGTTCCGCTGGGCTCCGGCTCCAAGCACGGCCCGGGAAAGCCCTTCCCGGACGAGTGGAACGTCGACCTCCCGAACCAGTTCGAGGCCGCCGAGCGGATCGCCCGCCACCGGGGCCTCGGCCGCGAGGACGTCGACCGGCTCGGCGTGCTCTCCCAGGAGCGGGCCGGGGTGGCCTGGGCCGAGGAGCGGTTCAAGCGCGAGACCTTCGCCGTGCAGGTGCCGACGACCGAGGAGGAGCAGGCCGCCGGGCAGGGCATGTGGCGCCTGGTCGACCGGGACGAGGGACTGCGGGACACCAGCATGGAGGCGCTGGCCCGGCTCAAGCCGGTCATGCCCACCGCCGTGCACACCGCCGGGAACTCCTCGCAGATATCCGACGGGGCCGCCGCCGTGATGTGGGCCTCCCGCAAGATGGCCCGCGCGCTCAAGCTCAAGCCGCGGGCCCGGATCGTCGCCCAGACGCTCGTCGGCGCCGACCCCCACTACCACCTGGACGGGCCGATCGACGCGACCCGGGCCGTGCTCGGCAAGGCCGGGATGTCCCTCAAGGACATCGACCTCGTCGAGATCAACGAGGCCTTCGCCTCCGTCGTCCTCAGCTGGGCCCGGGTCTTCGACCAGGACCTGGAGAAGGTCAACGTCAACGGCGGGGCCATCGCCCTCGGCCACCCCGTCGGCGCCACCGGCGCCCGGCTCATCACCACGGCACTGCACGAGCTGGAGCGCCGCGACAAGGAGTTCGCGCTGATCACGATGTGCGCGGGCGGCGCGCTGGCGACCGGCACGATCATCCAGCGCCTGTGAGCCTTCGCCGCAGGCGCCTCTGAACCCCGTGGGATGGGATGCAGAAGGCCCCGGCGGCCGGACCTGGGGAGGCCGGCCACCGGGGCTTTCGTATGTCTGTGACTGCTGGCGCTGCTGCGTCCGCTGTGTGCTGGTGGCTTAGTACCAGTGGTTGGCGGACCAGAAGTTCCAGGCGCCGACGGGGCTGCCGTAGCGCTCGTTCATGTAGTCCAGGCCCCACTTGAT
>NZ_JARAYQ010000477.1:0-2912 GCF_033794505.1 Streptomyces sp. MB09-01
GGCGGAGAGGGAGAGGGGAGAGCGGGGCGTAGGACCGGAGGGTGCGCGCCGCCCTGTCGCGACGGCGGGGGTGCGACGGAGCGCGACAGGGCGGCGGCACGGCGGACCACGTGCCGGGGCACGTGCGGTGACACATCCGTCGTCACGTCCGTCGACGAAGGCGTGGCATGCAGTTACACGTGTCAATGACTCGCGTAACCACTGTGTAGCACTCGTTTCCGGCCATCCGCTAGCCCCTGGGCCCCACCGGTCTGGAAAGATGCCACGGCAATGTCTCAGTCATCGAAATCGCCGAAGCCGCCGACCCCGGCCTCCGGATCGACCACGCCGCCGCCCCCCGTTCCGACCAGCGCCGACGTGGCCCGCCTCGCGGGCGTGTCGCGCGCGACGGTCTCGTACGTGCTGAACAACGCGGAAGCCGTACGCATCAGCGAGCCGACCCGCCGCAAGGTCCGGGAGGCCGCCGAGGAGCTGGGGTACGTTCCGCACGCGGCCGCCCGCAGCCTGCGCGCCGGGCACACCCGGATCGTGCTGCTGCCCACCCCGAGCGTGCCGATCGGCCCGCTCTACAGTGCCTTCCTCAACGAACTGCAGTGGGCGCTGCGCCGCCTCGACTACACCGTGGTCCAGTACGGGAGCCTCGGCCTCAGCGGCGACGAGGCCGTGCGGGCGTGGGCGGAGCTGCGTCCGGTGGCGGTGATATCGCTCGGCGAGATCACCCTCTCCGCGCACAACGTCGCCACCCTCAAGCGGGCCGGGGCCCGCGCGGTCATCACCATGGGCCCGGTCGGCGTGCCCGGGGCGCACGCGCTGGTCATGGACCAGCAGGAGGTCGGCGCCCGGGCCGCGGCCCATCTCGTCGAGCGGGGCCGGCGGAGGATCGGTGTGGTCGTCCCCGAGGAGGAGGGGCTGGAACTGTTCTCCGCGCCCCGGCTGGCGGGCGCACGCTCCGTGGCGGATGCGGCGGGCGCGCGGGCCGAGCCCGTCCCGATGGCCTACTCCGAGGAATCGGCCGCGGCGCTCGCGGCCCGCTGGCGCGGCCTCGGGCTGGACGCGGCCTTCGCGTACAACGACGAGTACGCGATGCTGCTGATGCGGGCCTTCCAGGACGAGGGGCTGCGCATCCCCGAGGACGTCGCCGTCATCGGAGCCGACGACCTGCTCATCGGGCGGCTGCTGCGGCCCCGGCTGAGCACGGTGCGGATCGAGATGCCGACCGGTGACCACTTGGCGTCGCTGGTGGACCACGCGGTGCGCGAGCCGTCGGAGATCACCGAGCGGCACGACCTGATGGCGGCCGAGGCCGTCCACCGCGAGTCGACCTGACGGAACTCCGCCGGGCCCGGCCGGGCGGGTCGCAGGGCGGGGCGGAGACGGGGAACCGTCGCAGGGGGCCGTTGACAGGCGGTGACGTGCGGACGGAGACTGCGGGCGCGCCCCACCGGGCGTGCCCGGCGGCGTGTCGCGATGCCCACACCGGCGTCGTGCCCACACCGGCATCGATGCCCACACGGCACCGATGCGCCACCGCCCGTACGGATCCGCCCAGGAGAGACCCCATGAGCATCCGCACCGTCCGCGACGTCTACGTCGTCGACGCCGTCCGCACCCCGATCGGCAAGTTCGGCGGAGCCCTCGCCGGCGTCCGTCCGGACGACCTGGCCGCGCACGTGGTGCGCGCGCTGGTGGACCGTACCCCCGATCTCGATCCGGCGCGCATCGACGACGTGGTATTCGGCGACGCCAACGGCGCGGGCGAGGACAACCGCGACGTGGCCCGGATGGCCGTCCTGCTGGCCGGCCTCCCGGTGAGCGTCCCCGGGGTCACTGTCAACCGGCTGTGCGGGTCCGGCCTCGAAGCCGTGATCCAGGCCGCCCGCGCCATCGCGGTGGGCGACGCCTCCGTGGCCATCGCGGGCGGCGTCGAGTCGATGAGCCGCGCCCCCTGGGTGGTCCAGAAGCCCGAACGGGCCTTCCCCGCCGGACACCAGCAGATGTGGTCGACCACCCTCGGCTGGCGGATGACCAACCCGCGGATGCCCGCCGAGTGGACCGGCTCGCTCGGCGAGGGCGCCGAACTCGTCGCCGACAAGTACGCCGTCACCCGCGAGGCGCAGGACGCCTTCGCCCTGGAGAGCCACCGCAAGGCCGCGGCCGCCTGGGCCGCCGGGCTGTACGACGACGAGGTCGTGCCGTACGAGGGGGTGGACCTGGTACGGGACGAGTGCATCCGGGAGGGTTCCACGCCCGAGGCGCTCGCCCGGCTGAAGCCTGCCTTCCGGACGGACGGCCGGGGCACGGTCACGGCCGGCAACGCATCGCCCCTCAACGACGGCGCCGCCGCCCTGCTGTTGACCGACGAAGCGGGCCTGGCCGCCACCGGCCGGGAGCCGCTCGCCCGGATCAGCGCCTCCGCCGTCACGGGGATCGAGCCCCAGCTCTTCGGACTGGGCCCGGTGGACGCGGTGCAGCGGGCCCTGGGCAAGGCCGGCCGCGGGCTGTCCGACCTCACCGTCCTCGAGCTCAACGAGGCTTTCGCGGCCCAGGCGTTGGGCTGCCTGGCGGCCTGGCCGGAGCTGGACCCGTCCGTGGTCAACCCGCGCGGCGGTGCCATCGCGATCGGCCACCCGCTCGGCGCCTCGGGCGCCCGACTGGCCGGCTCGGTCGCCCACCAGCTGGCGGCGGCCGGTTCCGGTACGGGCATGGCGGCGCTGTGCATCGGCGTCGGGCAGGGCGTCGCGCTGGTCCTCGAACGCTGAGCCCCGCTCCGGCACAGCTCTGGTGGCGCACCCGCCCCACCAGGGCGACGACCATTTCCGGTCAGCGCCCGCCGCCAACTGCCCAATAACTGAACAGAAGTGGAGCCCCCGGTCTGGCACGATGACGCGTGCTGCCGCCCCCCCGCCCGGCAC
>NZ_JARAYQ010000478.1:0-2879 GCF_033794505.1 Streptomyces sp. MB09-01
CCCGAATACCAGACCGTTCCACCCGTGCAGGGAACCCCCAAGCTCCGCAGCGTCGCATAGCCAAGAGCAAGAAGAAAGCCCCCACCGCGCGGTGGGGGCCTTCTTCTGCCTGAACAACAGATTGTCACCAGCATACGTGGACGGGTGCGATCCCGTACAGCGCGCACCGACCCGACATCAACGGGTATCGCAGCAACTGTCCTCACTGCTGGCGCCTGGAGGACGGGCACCTGCGTAGCGGCCGACCTCGTACTGCGGCGGCCGGCCGGTCGCCGCGCCGCGCTTCCCATCACGACTGCGGGCCCGCGCCGGTGCGCTGCGCGGCTGCCGCAGGGTGCGGCCCTGCCGGACGGGCCCGCCGCACCACGCGCACAGCGTCGTGCCGTCGGAGGCCCTGGGGGTCTCGTAGCTCATGGCGCCGACCGTACGCCGGCCGCGGAGGCCGGCCGGGAATCGGGGTGCACGAAGTGGCGGGTTCGGCGAGCAGGGGGTGCACGAGATGGCGGGTTCGGTGGTGAAGCTGGTGAACCTCGCCGGGAACGTCTGCGCCGGTTCGCCGGCGGTGGGCTACTACCAACCCTTGACGGAGTAGGCCTGTACGGCCGCCAGTTCACGGTGGAGAACTACCGGACTGTGCTGGAGGCCGCCTCTTCGGCTCGCGCGGTAAGAGTTTTTCTACTCGGTCAAGGCTGGCGGCGCGGCCGCCGCGCGGCTCGCACTGGCGGCCGAGCCGCTCCTGTCTCCACCCCGCGTACGCCCGCCGACCCGAGCCGCAGCACTGGCCTTCCCCCATAACTCCAGTAGGGGCGGACAGGAATCCCCTCCGCTCTGGACCACCCGGGCAACCGACTCCCTCGAAGACTTCGAGGACGTAGACGCGTACCTCGCCGAGCACGGCGTACACACCAACCGCTGCTGACGCACGGCTACGCCCCCGTTGGCTGCGCCCCCTGCACCCGCCGCGCGGCAGAGGGCAAGGACGCGCGGGCCGGCCGGTGGGCGGGGCGGGGCAAGACCGAGTGCGGACTGCACGGCTGATGGCTGCTCGCCTGCTGTCGCACAACCCCTCAGGCCACCGAAGGGGCGGAGGACTGGACGGTTGCGCGCCTTGGTGTTCGCTCCCGCACTGTCCTCCTGCCCTCGCCGGGTTCTGCCGGGTGGGCACACCTACCGATGGAGGACCACATGCTGCTCGACCCGATGACCCTCGTCCTGCTCGCTCTGGTCACCGGCTTCCTGTGCGCGACCGTCGTCTGCGTCGTCGCCCTGTGCCGTGCGCACCGGACCAACACCGTCGCCCTGGTACGCGCGCTGGCCGAGCTCGTCAGCGTCTTCACCCGGTACCGGCGCAAGAAGCCGTAGCCGTGCCCGGCCTGGGTCGTCGCGTACGTCTCCGCCGGCACCCGTACGTCTCCGAGATGACGTACGCCGACGACCACCAGGAGCACGAGCAGCCGCCTGCGGCCGACCCCTCGCCGCCTTCGGCATCCGTACGAAGGCCCTACCCGCAGTTGGGTGACGGACGCCGCCGTCATCGTTCCGAGGAGGGCTTGAGCGTGACGATGGGGCTTGCCCCCTTGCAGCGGCAGGTCCTGCCCCGTGCGCGATCCGGGCCGTGCGGGGACCGCCTTCGTGCTCGCCAGGTGAGTCGGTGACGCGCCGACGGTGTTGTCGTCCCAGCTTCATGGTTGCGCTGATTTTCGGCCGTTCCGATTACGCATTGAGCCAATCCACGTGCCGAATCTGATGTGCAGATGAATCGACATTCTGGGTTGTAGAGAAGGGGAGCGGCGAGGCGCTCCAGTTGTTGGCGTCTCGCCCGTCGGACTGAATTCCGAGAAGGTCCCGTGAGGGTGTGGAAACGCCCGTTTTGCACCGACCGCGTGGCTGTGAACTGCACTAATGGCTTTCGATGTTGGCCGCATCTGCGTAACGTATGGGAACAGTCCGGCCGCTTGTGATGGTTGTGGTTCACGCCGCGGAAAATCAGGCCGCAAAGGTCTACACCGGGCGCGATGGCTTTCTGGTCTACGGGGAGGGAGCGGTACCCATGGCACGACTTGATCAGCCTGGCTGGAGCACCAGCCGGGCAGTACCTGCATTTCTAGCCCTTTGTGTTGTCCTCACCGCGGGCTGCATCTCGTCGAGCGACGCCGACAATGAGAAGGACAAGGAGGCGCAGCCCAGCGTTTCCGCCTCACCGAGCAAGTCGGCGACGCTCGATCCGTCCGAGGCCGCGAAGGCGGAGGCCCTCAGCGCTTACAAGGCGTACTGGACAGAAGTACCCAAAGCCTTTGCGGTTCCGGCGATCGAAGGTACAGACCTGAAGCGATATGCCGCGGCTGAAGCACTCAGCAAGGCCGAGGTAACCGTCGCCAACCTGACGAAGAACGGCAGGGTCATGACCGGGGAGCCGGTCGTCACCAATTCCACCGTGACCTCCGCAGAACTGGAGAAGAAGACCCCGAACGTCTCAGTGTCCAGCTGTCTGGACGTCTCGAACTGGAAGATCATCGACAAGAAGACCGGGCAGCCGGCGCCCGTGGCTTCCAGCCCGGTGAGCAAGTACGTCATCACCAGTCTCCTGGAGCGTTGGGATGGCTCCTGGAAGGTACTCAAGTACGACCTGCACGCGGACCAGCCGTGCTAGCCCGCCGGTTCGCCGTGCTCGTTCTCCCTCTCGCGGCTTCGCTTGCGTTCCCTGCTCCAGCTGCTGCTGCACTTCCTCTGTGCGACGCCGACTTCGTCTGCCCGGGTGTCGAAACGCCCGAGAACCCGGGCGGAGTCCGCCCGGGTTCTCGGGCGTTTCGACACCCGGGCAGACGAAGTCGGCGTCGCACAAAGCGGTCTCTAATAACCATCTGACGCTGCAGAACACT
>NZ_JARAYQ010000479.1:0-2862 GCF_033794505.1 Streptomyces sp. MB09-01
CGCCCCCCTGGCTTCCGCCGTTCCTAAGCCCTGGCAGGCTGCGACGATCGCCTGCCAGGGCTGAGGCTCGGCGGAGGCCAGTGGGGAGGTCTGCGCGTCGAGTTCGTCCAGCAGGCCGACCGCGAGGGCGCGGAGCTCCGGCGCCGCCGGGGCCGGGGAGGCGCCGGCGCGGTCCGGGGCCGGACTGCCGCCCGCCGCCAGCCAGGCGCGCCGGGCGGGTTCCGGGTTCCGGCCGTCCTCGGCCGCCTGGCGCAGCTCGTGCCCGACGAGGTCCTCGGGCTGGGCCCACGTGAGCCGGACGGAGTCCGGGTTGCAGGCCGCGGGCCCCGTCACCGCGGGGCCGAGATCGCGGTGAAGGCCGACTCGTGGGTACGGCGGCGGGCCCGGTCGAGGGCGAAGACCTCCCGGGCCACGGCGGCCATCGCCAGCGCCGGGGCGTGCAGGTCGAGGCGGCTGGCCTCGGCGACTTGCTTGGCCCAGACGGCCGGGACCACGGCCTCGCCGCCCAGGGCCCCGGCGATCGCCCCCGCCATGGTGGCGATGGAGTCGCAGTCCCGGCCGTAGTTGACCGCGCCGAGCACCGCGGCCTCGTACGCGCCGTCCGCGACCAGCAGCATCCCCAGGGCGACCGGGAGTTCCTCGATGGAGTGCAGCCGGGAGGGGCGGCGGGCGTCGAGCGAGGGGGCGCGGTAGTCCGGGCCGACCGAGTCGTAGGGGGCCACCGCCGCCCGCAGCGGCACCAGCGCCGACTCGAAGTCCCGGTGGGCGGCGGCCACTTCGCGTACGGCGGAGATCGCCGCGCGCGTGCCGTCCTTGGCCAGGGACAGGGCCGTGTCCACCACCGAGGCGGCCGTTGCCCCGGGCACGCACGCCGCAGCCACCGCCGCCGCGAACACGCCCGCCGCCTCCCGCCCGTAGGAGGACTGGTGCGCGCCGGCGATGTCGAGCGCCTCGGCGTACGCGCCCGCCGGGTTGCCCGCGTTGGCGAGGCCCACCGGCGCCATGTACATCGCGGCCCCGCAGTTGACGATGTTTCCGCTGCCGGCCTCGCGGGGGTCGACGTGCGCGTAGTGCAGCCGGGTCACGATCCACTTCTCGGCGAGGAAGACCCGCTGCAACGGCAGGGCCTCGGCCTCCAGTTCGGGGATCCAGCGGGGGTTGTTCATCAGGTCGGGGACCAGGTGCTCGGCGATCGCGTGGGAGTCGAGGTGGTCCCGTACGGCCTCGTAGACGCGGACCAGCGCGTGCGTCATCAGGGTGTCGTCCGTGACGTGTCCGTCGCCCTTGTGGTACGGGGCGATGGGGCGGGCGGTGCGCCAGTTCTCGTGCCACGGGCCGACGACGCCGTGCACGCGGCCGCCGTGCCGTTCCACGATCTGGTCCGGGGTCCAGCCCTCCACCGGGCCGCCGAGCGCGTCGCCGACGGCGGCTCCGACGAGAGCGCCGCAGGCCCGGTCCTCCAACGTGAGCGTCATGTCCGAATCATCCCTTGCGGTTTGGGTGAGGTGAGTTCCGTACGCGCGAGGAGCGCGGCGAGTTCCACGAGGTCGGTGCCGGCGAGGCGGGGGAGGGCGCAGCCGGACAGGGTGCGGCAGGCCTCGCGCCAGGCGGCGGGGATCGCATCGCCGCCGCCGAGCACGCCGGTGAGTGCGCCGGCGAGGGCGGGGGCGGAGTCCGCGACGCGGGACAGGCAGGCGGCCGCCGGGACGGCCTCGGTCACCCTGCCGCGGGCGGCGGTCGAGAGGGCGAGGGCGACGGGGACGGTCTCGGCGGCGGCGATCCCGTAGCTGTAGACGTGGTCCACGATCTCGTGTTCGAGGATGGGGACGATGGCGAAGGCGCCGCCGCCGTCCGTGCGGGTACGGGCGAGGTCCACGGCGTGGCGGGCGTTGCGGCCGATCTCGGTGGCCTCGGGGAGCTGGGCGAGGGCGGCCTCCACGGCGGCGTCGACGTCCGCGGTGGCGAGGGCGGTGGCGATGGCCGCGGCCATGGCGCGGGCGCCGTGGACGCCGTCGCCGTCCTGGGTGTAGCGGGCGTCGAACTCGGCGAGGTCGGCGGCGGCCCCGGCGTCGCCAGGGTGGACGACGGCGAGCACGCAGGCGCGGATGCAGGCGGCGTCGTCGAAGTAGTGCGGGTTGTCGTGGCCGGTGGCGGGCGGGCGCAGGCCGGTGGCGAGGTTGCCGAGGCCGGCGCGGACGGAGATCCGGGCGCGGAGGGGGAGGACGGCGGACTCGACCTCGGGCGCGCGTTCCGCCGCCGCGGCAACTTCGGAGGCCAGGGCGTTCCACGCGAGGTCGATGGCGGCCCGCATGCGGCGGGACCGGGAGAGGTCGCTGAGCAGGACGCCGGCGGCGGTGAGCACGGACTCGGCGACGAACGCGGCCCACTCGGCGTCGTCGGAAGGGCCGAGGCGCAGGGGCTCGGGGGGCTGGTTGAGGGCGATGGGTACGGGGAGGGTGGTGGTGGCGTTCTGCTCGGCGAAGGTGTCGAGCTCGCGGGTGAGGCGGCGGGTCCACTCGGGCATCCGGCTGGCGCGGTGGCGGGCGGCGGGCCACCCGGCCGCGTCGCCTGCAGCGAGCCCGAGGAGGAGGCCCTCGATCCGCCGGGCCCCGGCGGGGAGCCCGGCAGGTGCGGAGGCCGCCGGCGCGGCGGGCCGCTCGACGACCCGGACGCCGGCGATACGGAGCCCCGGGCCGGCGCCGAGCACCCCGAAGGCCACCTCCCCGGCCCACCCCCGGGCCCCCCCGGCTGCCCCTAAAACACATCTGACGCTGCCAACGACTTAAAAGGGGTAGAACCGTGGGGTCCCGATAATCTAAAAACAAAAAAAGAGACGCAAAAGAGAGAAGAATAAAAAAGGTA
>NZ_JARAYQ010000047.1:0-39955 GCF_033794505.1 Streptomyces sp. MB09-01
CCTCCACGCCGTGCCTCCGGTGCTGTCAGCATCCTGCTGACGCGCCCGCCCGGCCAGCCCCCCGGCACTGTCGGCTCACTCGTAGAGCAGGTATCCCCCGCGCGTCGCCCCGAACCGCGCCAGCGCCGCCGCCCAGTCGCCCGCGATCTCCTCCACGCCGGCCCCCGCGTCCACCATGGTCCGTACCCGGTCCGAGCCGGTCAGCCGGTCGATCCAGTGGTCCGTCCGCCAGGCGAAGCCGCTCCACGCCCGCCGCGCGGTGACCAGCAGCCCGACCCCGGCGCGTACCGGATCGAAGGCCTCCCGGTCGTGGACGATCAGCCGGACCCCGCCGCACACCTTCCCCACGTGCTTGGAGAAGGTCGGCGTGAAGTACGCCTCCCGGAACCACACCCCGGGAAGGTCCAGCCCGTTCGCCGCCTCCGCCCACCGCCGGTCGATCCCCTCCGCGCCCACCACCTCGAAGGGCGTGGTGGTCCCGCGCCCCTCGGAGAGGTTCGTCCCCTCGAACAGGCAGGTGCCGGCGTACGCGAGGGCCGTGTCCGGGGTCGGCATGTTCGGGCTCGGCGGCACCCAGGGCAGCCCGGTCTCCCCGAAGAACGACTCCCGCCGCCACCCGGACATCGCCACCGTCCGCAGCCGGACGGGACGGTTGGCCAGGAACTCGCCGTTGAAGAGCAGGGCCAGTTCGGCCGCCGTCATCCCGTGCGCGAGCGCGATCGGCTCCCGGCCCACGAAGCTCGCGTACGGCCGCTCCAGTACGGGCCCCGCCGCCCGGCGGCCGCCCACCGGATTCGGCCGGTCCAGCACCACCACCGCCTTGCCGGCGAGCGCGGCCGCGCGCATGCAGTCGTAGAGGGTCCAGATGTAGGTGTAGAAGCGCGCCCCGACGTCCTGGATGTCGAAGACGACGGTGTCGACCCCGGCCGCCGTGAACACGTCCGCGAGCCGCTGCCCGCTCTTGTCGTACGTGTCGTACACCGGGAGCCCGGTCGCCGGATCCCGGGAGGCTCCCTCGGAGTCCCCCGCCTGCGCCGTCCCGCGGAACCCGTGCTCGGGACCGAACACCGCGACCAGGTCCACCCGTTCGTCCGCGTGCAGGACGTCGACCAGGTGCCGGGCGTCGGCGGTGATCCCGGTGGGATTGGTGACCACCCCGACCTTCTGCCCGGCCAGTACGCCGTACCCGTCCGCGGCGAGCCGCTCGAAGCCGGTGCGCACCCGCTCCGCCGCCCGCGGCGCGGAGGCAGGGGCGGCCCCCGGTGGCGCTCCGGCGGTGGCCGCCTGCCCCGGGGCCTTCGCCGCCCCCACGGCTCCCACTGATCCCAAGGCCCCCGCCAGTCCCAGCACACCGCGTCGCGACAGCGTCATCCGGCCACGCTACGAGTCCGGCCCCTTCCACCCGCACATACCGACCGGTTAGTCTGCCGCCATCCGGCCTTCGGATCCGGCATCCGTGCCGGGCACCCGCGGCTCGGCATCCGGCATTCGGCATGCGGCATTCGACATCCGGCCTCCGGCCGCACGAAAGGTGATCCCCGTGAACGCGTACCAGGACCAGCGAGTCGTCGTCACCGGCGCGGGCGGCGGCATCGGCGCCGCCCTCGCGCACCGCTTCGCGGCCGAGGGCGCCACGGTGGTGGTCAACGACCTCGACCCGGCCAAGGCCGCCGCGGTGGCGGGCGCGATCGGCGCCCGGGCGATCGCCGTGCCCGGGGACGCCTCGGCGATCGTGGCCGAGGCCCGCGAGGCCCTCGGCGGGACGGTCGACGTCTACTGCGCCAACGCCGGACTCGCCTCGGGCGGCGACGCGTTCGCCGACGAGGGCGTCTGGGAAGCGGCCTGGGACACCAACGTCATGGCCCACGTCCGTGCCGCCCGACTGCTGCTGCCGGACTGGCTGGAGCGGGGGACCGGCCGCTTCGTGTCCACCGTCTCCGCCGCGGGACTGCTGACCATGATCGGAGCGGCCCCGTACAGTGTCACCAAGCACGGTGCGCTCGCCTTCGCCGAATGGCTCTCGCTGACCTACCGCCACCGCGGTGTCCAGGTCCACGCCATCTGCCCGCAAGGGGTGCGCACCGACATGCTGACCGCCGCGGGCTCGGCGGGCGAACTCGTCCTCGCGCCGACCGCGATCGAGCCGGAAGCGGTCGCGGACGTACTGTTCGACGGCATGGAGAAGGGCCGGTTCTTGATCCTCCCGCACCCCGAGGTCGCCGACTTCTACGCCGCCCGTGCCACCGAGCCGGACCGCTGGCTGAGCGGCATGAACCACCTCCAGCAGAAATGGGAGACCCGGTGACCTCCTCGTACGCCGCCAGGCCCTGGACCGGGCTGCTCGCACCGGTCCAGCGGGAGCCGGTCGCGCCGCCGCCCACCGTGCTGCACGCCTTCCGCGAGGCCGTCGCCCGGGCCCCGGAGCGCACCGCGCTGGCCTACTTCGACGGCCGGATCGGCTACGCCGAGGCCGACGCCCTCTCCGACTCCGTCGCCGGTCACCTCGCCGCGCGGGGCGTCCGGCGCGGGGACCGGGTCGCGGTCATGCTGCAGAACACCCCGCACTTCGTACTGGCCGTCCTCGCCGCCTGGAAGGCCGGGGCCGTCGTCGTTCCGGTCAACCCGATGTACAAGTCGGGCGAGGTCCGCCACGTCCTGCGCGACTCCGGGGCCGCCGCGCTGGTCTGCGAGCGCCGCGCGTGGACGGCGTACCTGGCCGAGGCAGCCCGGGAGAGCGCCGTGCGGACCGTCCTGACCGCCTCGGACCTGGACTTCCAGACGCGCAACGACCCGCGGCTCTTCGGCCCGCAGCCCGAAGCGGACACGTCCGGCCCGCAGCCCGAAGCGGACACGTCCGGCCCGCAGCCCGAAGCGGACACGTCCGGCCCGCAGCCCGAAGCGGACGCGTCCGGCCCGCCGACCCGGCCCGGCCTGCCGGCCCAGCGCGGCCCGGCCGCACCGGACCGGCCCGCGCACGTCCCCGCCCCGCTGCCCGGAGGGCACATCGCCGACCTCTTCGCCGTGGCCCGCGGCAGGCGACCCGCGCCGGACGGCCCGCCCCTCACCGCCGCCGACACCGCCCTCATCAGCTACACCTCCGGCACCAGCGGCACCCCCAAGGGCGCCATGAACCCGCACGGCGCGCTCACCTACAACGCCGTACGGCAGGTCACCTCCCACCCCCTGCCCGAGGGCGCCACCTACTTCGCCCTCGCGCCCCTCTTCCACATCACCGGCATGGTCTGCGAGCTCGCCGCCTGCTTCGCCAACGCCGGCACCCTGGTCCTCGCCCACCGCTTCGACGCCGGGGCCGTCCTCGACGCCTTCCTCGAACACCGCCCCGCCTACACCGTCGGCCCGGCCACCGCCTTCATGGCCCTCGCCGCCCATCCCGCCGTCACCCCCGACCACTTCGCCTCGTTCCAGGTGATCTCCTCCGGCGGCGCCCCGCTCCCGCCCGCGCTCGTCGAACGCCTCCGCGCCGCCTTCGGCTTCTACCTCCGCAACGGCTACGGCCTGACCGAGTGCACCGCCCCCTGCGCCAGCGTGCCCGTGCACCTCGAAGCCCCCGTCGACCCCGCCTCCGGCACCCTCTCCGTGGGCCTGCCCGGCGCCGACACCGTCGTCCGCATCCTCGACGAGCAGGGAGCCGAGGTCCCCTTCGGCGAGACCGGCGAGATAGCCGTCCGCGGCCCCCAGGTGGTGCCCGGCTACTGGGGCCTGCCCGCGGAATCCGCCCGGGCCTTCCCGGGCGGCGAGCTGCGCACCGGGGACGTCGGATTCATGGACCCCGACGGCTGGCTCTACGTCGTCGACCGCAAGAAGGACATGATCAACGCTTCCGGTTTCAAGGTCTGGCCGCGGGAGGTCGAGGACGTGCTCTACACCCACCCCGCCGTCCGCGAGGCCGCCGTGGTCGGCGTTCCCGACCCGTACCGCGGGGAGAGCGTCAAGGCCTATGTGAGCCTGCGCCCCGGGGCCTCGGCCGAGCCGGAGGAACTGTCCGCCTACTGCGCCGCGCGCATCGCCGCGTACAAATACCCGCGTCAGGTGGAGATCCTGCCTGTCCTTCCGAAGACGACCAGTGGCAAGATCCTGCGACGGGAACTGCGCGATCGCGGCTGAAAACAGTCGGACGGTCGTACAGCTGGTCGCAGTGACCAGGCAGGAATCAGGAAGGGAAGGTCAGCGCCATGGCGACCAGGACCACGGAGCCCGCAGGCACGCACGAAGCCCCGGTACCGCAGCGGCTGCTGGCCGTCGCCACCCGGCTGTTCGCCGAGCGCGGCTACGACCGCACCTCGGTCCAGGAGATCGTCGAGGCGGCCGGGGTCACCAAGGGCGCGCTCTACCACTACTTCGGGTCCAAGGACGACCTGCTGCACGAGGTGTACGCGCGGATGCTGCGCCTGCAGCAGCAGCGGCTCGACGCGGTGGCCGATTCCGACGCGCCCGTCGAGGAGCGGCTGCGGGCGGCAGCCGCCGACGTGGTCGTCACGACCATCGAGAACCTCGACGACGCGATGATCTTCTTCCGGTCGATGCACCAGCTCAGTCCGGAGAAGTTCAAGCAGGTCCGGGCGGAGCGCCGGCGCTACCACGAGCGCTTCCGGGCCCTGATCGAGGAGGGCCAGCGCGCGGGCGTCTTCTCCAGCGCCACCCCCGCCGACCTGGTCGTCGACTACCACTTCGGCTCCGTCCACCACTTGTCCACCTGGTACCGGGCGGACGGCCCGCTCACCCCGCAGCAGGTCGCCGATCACCTCGCCGACCTCCTGCTGCGCGCACTGCGCCCCTGACGGGTCACCGCTCCAGGACCGGGTAGTCGGTGTAGCCCTCCGCCCCCTGTACGTACATCAGGAACTCGGGGCGGATCTCGTTGAGGGGCGCGCCCGTGCGTAGCCGCTCGACGAAATCGGGGTTGGCGAGGAAGCCCCGGCCCAGGGCGACCAGATCGGCGCCCGCGGCCAGGAGCTGCTCGCCGCGCCGCCGGCCGCCGTCGGACGCGACCTCCTCGCGGGAGAGCGCGGGGTTGGCGATCAGCGTGCCGGGCCAGGCCCGGCGCATCTCCGTGAAGCGGGGGTGGTCCGGGTCGGCGTACACCTGGTGCAGGTAGGCCGGTCCGAGGTCCGCCAGGGCCTTGAGCAGCGCCGGATAGATCTCCTCGGTGTCTCCCTCCTCGATGCCGTTGACGGTCAGCCCGGGCGAGATCCGTACGCCGACCCGCTCGGCTCCGATCGCCGCGGCGACGGCCCGGACGACCTCGACGGTGAAGCGGATCCGCCCCTCGACGGCCCCGCCCCACTCGTCGGTGCGCAGGTTGGTGTTCCGCGAGAGGAACTGGTGCAGCAGGTGGCCGTTGGCGGAGTGCACCTCCACACCGGCGAAGCCCGCTTCGACGGCGTTCCGGGCGGCGTCCGCGAAGTCGGCGATGGTCGACCGGATGTCCTCGGCCGTCATCTCCCGGGGCGGGACGGCCTCCCGCAGCCCGCCGGGCGTGTGCAGCGGCTCGGGGAACCGCACCGCCGACGGGGCGAGCGGGACGTGCCCGCTGGTGTCGGGGTGGCCGACCCGGCCGCCGTGCTGGAGCTGGAGGAACATCCGCCCGCCGGCCGTGCGCACGGCCTCGGTGACCCGGCGCCATCCGGTGATCTGCGCGGGGCTGTGGATGCCGGGGATGTGCGGATAGGTCTGGCCGACGGCGTTCGGGGTGGTGCCCTCGGCGATGATCAGGCCGGCCGAGGCGCGCTGGGCGTAGTAGGTGGCCATGAGCTCGCCCGGGACCCCGTCGGCCCCGGCGCGGTTGCGCGTCAGCGGGGCCATCACCAGGCGGCTGGGGAGCTCCAGGCCGCCGAGGCGGGCGGATTCGAAGAGACGGGACGGGGTGGGAGCCTGCTGTGTCTGCGTCATGCCGGTACCGTAGAACCTGACATTGATGTCAGATTCAAGACCTGAGGTGGGCCATGCGGATCGGGGAACTGGCGGCGCGCACCGGTGTCGGCGAGCGTTCGCTCCGCTACTACGAGACCCAGGGCCTGCTCGTCTCCGACCGGACGCCCGGCGGCCACCGGGAGTTCTCCGAGCGGGCCGTGGACCGGGTCATCCGCATCCAGGAGCTCTACGCGGCCGGCCTGAACAGTGCGAAGATCGCGCGGATCCTGCCCTGCATGCGGGACGAGGACGGCGGCCCTTCCGTGCGCGCCACCCCGCAGCTGGTGGCCGAACTGACCGCGGAGCGGGAGCGGATCGACCGGCTGATCGGCGACCTCCTCCGCTCCCGCGAGGTCCTGGACGAGGTCATCGACGCGGCGGCGGGCGCGGCCACCGCCTGACCCCGCGGCGCCCCGCCTGACCCCGCGGCGCCACCTCCTGACCCCCGGAAGGGTCACCACCTGGCCCCGGTTGCCCCGCCTGATCCCGGGCCGCCACGTCCGGCGCCCCGCCCTGCAGGGCCCGTCCGGGCAGCAGGGCCGCGCCGTTCCGTCCGACAGGGCCGCACCGCCGGCAGGTTCCCGCGGCGCCGGCCCGCCTCCGGCAGCTTCCCGCGACGCCGGCCCGCCTCCGGCAGGCCGCGCGCCGCGCCGGCAGGGTCCCGCTCCCTACATGTGGCGCTTCAGCTCCCGCCGCGCCAGCGACCGCTGGTGGACCTCGTCCGGTCCGTCGGCCAGCCGCAGCGTGCGCGCCGCCGCCCACAGTTCGGCCAGCGGGAAGTCCTGGCTCACTCCGCCCGCGCCGTGCAGCTGCACCGCGTCGTCGAGGATCCGCACCACCGCCCGCGGGGTCGCGATCTTGATCGCCTGGATCTCGGTGTGCGCGCCCCGGTTCCCGACCGTGTCCATCAGCCAGGCCGTCTTCAGCACCAGCAGCCGCAGCTGCTCCACCGTGACCCGGGCGTCGGCGATCCAGTTCTGTACGACGCCCTGGGCGGCCAGCGGCTTGCCGAAGGCGGTACGGTCCACCGCGCGCCGGCACATCAGGTCGATGGCCCGCTCCGCCATGCCGATCAGCCGCATGCAGTGGTGGATGCGGCCCGGGCCGAGCCGGGCCTGGGCGACGGCGAAGCCGCTGCCCTCCTCGCCGATCAGGTTCGCCGCCGGGACCCGCGCCCCGTCGAAGACGACCTCGGCGTGGCCGCCGTGGTCGTGGTCCTCGTACCCGTAGACCGTCATGGCCCGGCGCACCTCGACGCCGGGGGTGTCGCGCGGGACCAGGATCATCGACTGCTGGCGGCGCGGATCGGCGCCCTCCGGGTCGGTCTTGCCCATCACGATGAAGATCTTGCAGTCCGGGTTCATCGCCCCGGAGATGAACCACTTGCGCCCGGTGACCACGTACTCGTCGCCGTCGCGCTCGATCCGCGTCTCCACGTTCGTCGCGTCCGAGGAGGCGACGTCGGGCTCGGTCATCGCGAAGGCCGAGCGGATCTCCCCGGCCAGCAGCGGCTCCAGCCACTGCTTCTTCTGCGCCTCGTCGCCGAACTGCGCGAGCAGCTCCATGTTCCCGGTGTCCGGGGCCGCGCAGTTCGTCGCCATCGGCGCCAGGTGCGGGCTGCGGCCGGTGATCTCGGCGAGCGGAGCGTACTGGAGGTTGGTCAGCCCAGCGCCGTGCTCCGCGCCGGGCAGGCTGTGCTGGTCCACGAAGAAGAGGTTCCACAGGCCCTGGCGGCGCGCCTCGGCCTTCAGTTCACCGAAGACGGCCGGGGTGTCCCAGGGCGAGGCCAGCCGTGCGCGCTGCTCGGCGGCGACGGGTTCCGCCGGGTAGACGTACTCCTCCATGAACGCGAGCAGCTGCTCGCGGAGTTCCTCGGTCCGGGCGTCGAATGCGAAGTCCATGGGTGCGTGCCTCAGCCTTCCTGGAGTTCCTGCAGGGTGGTCAGTCCGTGCTCGATGAAGACCGGCACCAGCTCGCCGATCCGGTCGAAGCCCGCTCCGACGGTCTGCCCGAGCGTGTAGCGGTAGTGGATGCCTTCGAGGATCACCGCGAGCTTGAACCAGGCGAAGGCCGTGTACCAGGCGATGCCCCCGGTGTCCCGGCCGGAGCGGGCGGCGTACCGTTCGATCAGCTCGGCGGGGGCCGGATGGCCCGGTGCGCCGCTCGTCGTACTGACCGGAGACGCGGTCAGGCCGAGGTCGGAGCTGTACATCACGAGCAGCCCGAGGTCGGTCAGCGGATCCCCGAGGGTGGACATCTCCCAGTCCAGCACCGCCCGGATCGTGTCGTCCGGGCCGCCGATCAGGACGTTGTCGAGCCGGAAGTCCCCGTGCACGACCGTCGGGGCGGGGGAGACGGGCAGGGTCCGGCCGAGCGTGGCGTGCAGCTCGTCGATCCCGGCGAGCTCCCGCCCCCGGGAGGCCGCCAGCTGCTTGCCCCAGCGGCGCAGCTGGCGGTCGAGGAACCCCTCCGGCCGGCCGAAGTCGCCCAGGCCCACCGCCTCCGGATCCACCGCGTGCAGCTCGACCAGCGTGTCCACCAGGCCCAGCACCGCCCGCCGGGTGCGCTCCGGGCCGAGCGCGGCGAGCTCACCGGCCGTCCGGTACGGCACACCTTCCACGTACTCCATGACGTAGAACGGAGCCCCGAGCACGTTCTCGTCCTCGCACAGCAGCACCGGCTCGGGCACCGGCACGGCCGTGCCGTGCAGCGCCTCGATGACCCGGTGCTCGCGCCGCATGTCGTGCGCGGTGGCCAGTACGTGGCCCAGCGGCGGCCGGCGCACCACCCAGCGGGAGCTCCCGTCGGTGATCTCGTACGTGAGGTTCGACCGGCCGCCTTCGATCAGCCGGCCGCGCAGGGGCCCGGCCACGAGGCCCGGCCGCACGCGGTCGAGATGACCGCGCAGCCGCTCCGGATCCAGGCCGCGCGGGTCGGCCGGGGCTGAGGTCATGGGTACGCACCTCCGTGCGGAGTGAGGACTGGGGAGCATGCGGCGGTGCACCGCCGCATGCCATCATGCCGACCAGTCGGTATGCCGTCCAGAGCGCGGGCCGAAAGAAGACCTTCTGCCGGCGATGTCATGTCACGCGTGACAGAGGATCGGTGTTCCGCCGTTCATCACCGTCATGTCCTTCAGCACCGCCAGGATGTCCAGCGGCACGCCTTCCGCCTCCCCGGCCAGCTCCGCGTACGCCCGGTGCACGTTCGCCACCAGCCGCTCGCTCTCCCGCCATGCGGCGAACTCGCCGAGATCGGCCTGCCGGGCCACCTCCAGCGGGGTCAGCCCCTTCGCGCGGCCCTCCCGGGCGAGCTCGGCCACGTACCGCAGGTAGCGTTCGGTGGCCTCGTAGGCCGAGGCGTCGGTCAGGGGTCCGTGACCCGGTACGACCGTCTCCGCGTCCAGCGAGCGCAGCAGCTCCAGCGCCCGCAGGGAGCCGGCGAGGGAGCCCATCGCCAGGAACAGGGTCCCCTCGGCGAAGACGATGTCCCCGGTGAAGACCACCCGCTGCCGGGGCAGCCACACGATCGAGTCCCCGGTGGTGTGCGCCACCCCCGGGTGGATGACCTGCACCTCCGTCCCGCCCACGTGCACCGTCGCCCGGTCGCTGTACGTGAGATCGGGCGCCGTGATGTCGATCGCGCCGAAGTCGGTGGCGGGCCAGATCAGCTCCAGCTGGTGCCCGGCGGCGAGCTGCTCGGTGCGCGCGCTGTCGTGGCCGAGGACCAGCGCTTCCGGGGCGAAGACGCCGTTGCCGTAGGTGTGGTCGCCGTGGTGGTGGGTGTTCACCACGGTCCGGGGGAGCGGTACCCCGGCCGCCGCGACCGCCTCGCGCAGCGCCAGGGCCCGCCGCTCGGTGGCGGCGGTGTCTATGAGCAGGGTCCGGCCGCCGTCGCTCACGAAGCCGGCGTTGTTGAGGCACCAGCCGCCGTCCGGCTGGACGTAGGCGTACACCCCCGGCGCGGGCTGCACGAGGTACGGCGCTTCGACGGGCATCTGGGCTCTCCCCCGGGTCGCTTTGACGGGCGGTCAGCATCCTGCCAGCCGTCGCCGCGCCGGGGGAGAGCGGGTGCCGCGCGCCGTCCGGCGCCTCCCGTACGGGGCACCGCTCGGCGGGAGCGGTCAGTCGCGCCGGTCAGGGGCCCGGTCAGGGGCCCGGTCAGTGGTCGTCGTAGTGCCCGTCGTGCGCGGCGTGACGGTGCCCGTCGTGCACGTAGTCGACGTGGTCGCCGTGCTGGACCGTCTCGTGCCCGCAGCCCGAGCCGTGCGCGTGGTCGTGGCCCTCGTGGGCGGTGTGCCCGGTGGGCTCGCACTCGTCCCAGTGCCCCGAGTGCTCCCGGTGCAGATGGCCGTCGTGCGCGTAGTCGACGTGGTCGCCGTGCCGAACCGCCTGGTGCCCGCAGTCCGCGCCGTGCGTGTGCTGGTGCGTGGGGTGTTCGTGGTGCAGGGTCGTCATGGCGCCGAGATTAGTGCGGATCACCCTGTATCGCCCGTTGTGTCCGAGCGACGCGCAAAACCGCGATCATCCGACCGGGGCGACCGGGGCGACCGGAAGCCAGGGCGGGGGCCAGGGGAGCGGGGCTCAGAGGATCACCGCCACGGCGACCAGCGCCAGCGCCAGCGTGCACCCCGCCGCGGCGAGCGCCGCCCGCGGCGAGAGCCCCCGCGGCCGGTCCGCCGCCAGCGCCCGGATCCGCCGGTGCGCCACCCACAGGAACAGCAGCCACACCAGCGCGATCACCGCCGCCCCCGCCAGCTCCACCGGCGCGCCGGACCCGCGCAGGGCCTGCCGCAACGCCAGCACCGCCACCACCGAGGAGGCCAGCGTCGTACGCCGCCACGCGAGCCGGGTCCGCTCGGGCTGCAGCCCGGCGTCGCGGTCGGCGCCCGACCCGCTCACTGCCCCGTCGTCCAGCCCATCAGCACGACCACCACCATCATCACCGCGACCAGCCCCACGCCCAGGCTCAGCACCACGGGGAACCGCGACAGCGGCAGGTCCTCGCCCCGCCGCATCGCCCGCTCGCACCGCACCCAGTGGTTCACCGCCCGCAGCGCACAGGCCGCACCCACCGCGAGCAGTGCGAAGGCCATCCCGACCCGCACCCCCCAGCGCAGGTCCGGCAGGAACTGGTCGACGGCGAAACCGCCGCCCACCAGGGCCAGCGCGGTCCGGATCCAGGCCAGGAAGGTCCGTTCGTTGGCCAGCGAGAAGCGGTAGTCGGGGGTCTCGCCCTCGTCCCTCAGCCGCGCGGGTGCGAACCAGAGGCGCACGTCCTTGACGAAGTCGATCACCCGGCCAATCTACTGGCCCGCCTGCCGGAACCCGCGCAGCCGCCGGTGGGCCTCCAGCCCGTCCGGCACCCAGGCCCAGTCCCCGCCCTCGACCCGCCGGTCCAGTTCCTCCCGCGTGAGGTACGTGTGCCAGTCGACCTCCGACGCCTGAGGGGCCACCGGCAGCTCGCAGCGCACCTCGTGCACGTACGACCACCAGGCCCCGCCCGGGCCCTCGTACAGGAACTTGAACAGCGGCGTCGGCTGCGGCAGCCCCCGTACCCCCAGCTCCTCCTCTGCCTCCCGCAGCGCCGCCTGCGCGTAGGTCTCGCCGGCGCCCACCACCCCGCCCACGAACATGTCGTAGTGCGAGGGGAAGACGAGCTTCGAGGCGGTGCGCCGGTGGACGAAGATCCGCCCCTCCGCGTCCCTGGCCTGCACGAACACGCAGCGGTGGATCAGCCCCCGGGCGTACACCTCGCCGCGCGGGGCCCGCCCGGTCACCCGGTCGTCCCGGTCCACCACGTCCAGTACTTCATCAGCGGCACTCACACGGTTCATCCAACCACCCCTGTTGACTGGTTACCGCTCCGTAGCCAAGGATCTGCCCCACCACCGACGGAGGACGGGTAGCCGCATGACGTACGACGCAGACGTGATCGTGATCGGAGCCGGGCTCGCGGGCCTCGTGGCCACCGCCGAGCTCGTCGACGCGGGCCGCAAGGTCATCCTGCTCGACCAGGAGCCGGAGCAGTCCATCGGCGGTCAGGCGCACTGGTCGTTCGGCGGCCTGTTCTTCGTGGACTCGCCCGAGCAGCGCCGGATGCGGATCAAGGACAGTCACGCACTCGCCCTCCAGGACTGGCTGGGCACCGCCGGCTTCGACCGCGAGGAGGACGCCTGGCCGCGCCGCTGGGCCGAGGCCTACGTCGACTTCGCGGCCGGCGAGAAGCGCTCCTGGCTGCACGCCCAGGGCGTCCGCTTCTTCCCCGTCGTCGGCTGGGCGGAGCGCGGCGGCTACGACGCCAACGGCCACGGGAACTCCGTCCCCCGCTTCCACATCACCTGGGGCACCGGCCCCGGCCTGGTCGCACCCTTCGAGCGGCGGGTCCGGGCCGGAGTCGCCCGCGGCCTGGTCCAGCCGAAGTTCCGCCACCGGGTCACCGGACTCTCCGCCACCGCCGGCGGGGTGGACACCGTGACGGGCGAGATCCTGGCACCCTCCGGCGCCGTACGGGGCACCGCGAGCAGCCGCGAGGTCACCGGGGAGTTCTCCCTGCGGGCCCAGGCCGTGATCGTCACCAGCGGCGGCATCGGCGGCAACCACGACCTCGTGCGCGCGCAGTGGCCCGCCCGGCTCGGCACCCCGCCGCAGCGGATGCTCTCAGGGGTTCCGGCGCACGTGGACGGCCTGATGCTCGGCATCGCGGAGGAGGCCGGCGCCAGCCACATCAACAAGGACCGGATGTGGCACTACACCGAGGGCATCGGGAACTGGAATCCGATCTGGGCCAGGCACGGCATCCGCATCCTGCCCGGTCCGTCCCCGCTGTGGCTGGACGCGACGGGCAAGCGGCTGCCGGTGCCGCTGTTCCCCGGCTTCGACACCCTCGGCACCCTCGACCACATCATGAAGACCGGGCACGACCACACCTGGTTCGTGCTCAACCAGCGGATCATCGGCAAGGAGTTCGCGCTCTCCGGCTCCGAGCAGAACCCGGACCTGACCGGCAAGTCGGTCCGTGACGTGATCACCCGCGCCCGCCAGGCGGTACCCGGCCCGGTCAAGGCCTTCATGGACAACGGGGCCGACTTCGTCGTCGAGCGCGACCTGTCCGCCCTGGTCCGCGGGATGAACGCGGTGACCAAGGAGGACCTCCTCGACGAGGCCGCCGTCCGGCGCGAGATCGTGGCCCGCGACCGCGGGATCGCCAACCCCTTCACCAAGGACCTGCAGGTCACGGCCATCCACGGGGCCCGCAGGTACCTGGGCGACAAGCTGATCCGCACGGCCGCCCCGCACCGGATCCTGGATCCCGCCGCCGGTCCGCTGATCGCGGTACGGCTCTCGATCCTGACCCGCAAGTCCCTGGGCGGCCTGGAGACCGACCTCTCCTCCCGCGTGCTGACCGGTGCGGGCGAACCCCTGCCCGGCCTCTACGCGGCCGGCGAGGCGGCCGGGTTCGGCGGCGGCGGCGTCCACGGCTACCGGGCCCTGGAGGGCACGTTCCTCGGCGGCTGCATCTTCTCGGGGCGCGCGGCGGGCCGTGCCGCGGCCCTGGCGACCGGCTGACGGACCCGCAGGGCGGCCCCACCGGCCCCACCGGCCGCGCCCGCGCCTGCCCCGGCCTCCGCCGCGCGGGCGGGGCCGGCCGGGCCCTTCCGTCAGACCAGCCGCTCGGTGACCCGGAACCGCTCCGCGATGACGAGGGTGTCGTCGTCGACCGTGAACCCCGGGTCACCGACGGCCGCGCGCACCGGCTCGCCGTGCCAGAACTCCTCGTGTGCCGTACGCCATTCGGCCACGGACGCGAATCCCTCGCCCTCGTCGAGCGCGTGCGCGAGCCCGACCTCCCCGAGCCGCAGCACCTCCACGCCCGTCACCTCCACCACCGCCACCCCCCGCTCCCCGGAATCGACGAGCAGGGAACGGGCACCCGGCTCCGGCAGCGGTTCGCCCTCGGCCTCGTACTCCGCGAGCAGGCCGGTGGTGCTGGTCTTCGCCCCGCTCAGCACGGCCGCGACCAACTGGTCGCGCAGCGGACCGGGAAATCCCAGCAGGTAGGGAGGAAGATCGTCATGCGTGGTCATGGGGTCACCCTACGACGCCGCCGCGATCTCACGAACCCGTACAACCATCCCAACTCGTGTCGCCATCAATGCAGTTGAAACCCGCCACGCAGTGGACTGGACCTTGACTCGGAGGCGTGCGTACCGCTTTGCTGTGCGTGATCACCGGTGCGCTCACCGGCACGATCCCCCGACCACCAGGCCGAACCGCTCGCGTGCGCCCTGCGCGCGTTTCCGGCCGCCGCCGACCTTCGTCCGCCCGCGTCCTGGAGGGAAACCCGCGGATGTCCCCGCCTCCGCCGCCCCTCGGCCGCGCCCGCAAGCGGGAAGCCCAACTCTTCGACCCGGCCCTCTGCGACGCCGAACTCGTCGACGTCCGCACCCAGTTCACCCAGGGCCGGTGGGCCAGGGCCCGCTCCCTCCTCGTCGGAACCGGCGACGGCTGGGACCGCCGGGCCCACCGCGTCGTCGTCCTCGCCCAGACCCCGGCGGCCACCGCCTGGGCCCGCGAATGGCTGCTCGCCGAGCCGGAGAGCGCCGACGCCGCCACCCTCCTCGCCTGCGCCACCGTCTTCACCGCCCTGCGCCACAAGGGCACCCCGGCCGCCGCCGAAGAGGCTTGCCGGCGGGCAGCCGCCCTGCACCCCGCCGACCCCACCCCCTGGCTCGGACTGCTCCTCCTGTCCCGGGCCTTCGGCAGCGAGGAGGAGTTCAGCCGCCACTTCGACCAGGTCCGGGCCCGCCACCGCGAGCACCACCACGCCCACCACCTGATGGTCGCCCGGCTGGCCGAACGCGCCCTCGCCTCCGGCCAGGACCCGCTCCACGAGGTCTACGATTTCGCGGCCTGGGCCGCCGAGGAGTCGCCGGCCGACTCCCCGCTCGCCGTGCTCCCCGTCGTCGCGCACGCCGAGCGCTACCGGGTCCTCGCCGCCACCCACGGCCACACCCCCGAGGCGGCGGCCGCCCACTGGGCCGGCCGCCGCGCCCGCCAGGTCCTGCGCTCCGCCTTCGACTGGTGGCTGGAGTGGGAGCGCGACGACCACCCCCGCAACCGGGTCGACCTCAACTTCCTCGCCCACGCCAAACTCTGTGAGGGCCGACCCGCCGAGGCCGCCGCCCTCTTCCACCGGATCGGCAGCCACGCCACCCGCGCCCCCTGGTCCTATCCGGACCGGGACCCGCAGAAGGCCTTCCTCGCCGCACGCAGCGTCGCGCTCGGCACCGCCTGACACCGAAGACGCCGCCCCCGAAAGAACCGCGCGCCCCACAGACCGCACTCCAGAGATTCCCCCGAGCACCGCCCCCGAGCACCGCCCCCGAGAGAACCGCGCCCCTGAAAGGACGCCGCCATGCCGACGGGCAGATCCACCACGCTCCAGGACCCGGCAGAGATCCGTACGTACAAGGGCCAGGACCGCGCCCTGCGCGCCGACCGCCTCGGTACCGCCGGTCTGCTCCTGTCCGTACTCGCCGCCAGCGCGCCCCTGATGGTCGTCGCCGGCGTCATGCCCACGACCTTCGGAGTCATGGGCATCGTCGGCCAGCCCCTGCTCTTCGTCATCCTCGGCGCCGTCCTCGCGCTCTTCAGCATCGGCTACGCCGAGATGAGCCGGCACGTCCACAACGCCGGTGCCTTCTACGCGTACATCGCCCGCGGGCTCGGCCCCACGGCCGGCGCCGGTGCCTCCTTCGTCGCCCTCGTCGCGTACAGCGCCATGCAGTGCGGCGTCTACGGCATCCTCGGCTTCGAGGTCTCCGGCCTCTTCGCCACCTACCTGGAGATCGAACTCTCCTGGTGGATACCGGCCCTGCTCGCCGTCGCCGTCACCGGCGCGCTCGGCTGGCTCAAGATCGACCTCAACGCCAAGGTCCTCGGGGTCCTCCTCCTCGTCGAGTGCGCCCTCGTCGTCGTCTTCGACGTCGCCGCCCTCGCCGAGCCGGGCGCGGAAGGCCTCTCGCTGCACGCCTTCAACCCCGAGACCCTCAGCGGAGCCGGCTTCGGCACCGCGCTCTGCTTCTGCATCGCCGCCTTCGTCGGCTTCGAGCAGTCCCCGGTCTACGCCGAGGAGACCAGCAAGCCGCACATCGTCGTCTCCCGGGTGATGTTCCTCGCCGTCGCCTTCGTCGCCCTCTTCTTCGCCCTCAGCGCCTGGGCCCTCACCGTCGCCACCGGCCCCGCCGAGGTCGTGAAGACCTCCGCCGAAGCCGGCCCCGGCCTGCTCTTCCAGCTCACCGAGAGCCGTCTCGGCACCACCTTCACCGACGTCCTGCACGTCCTCTTCGTGACCGGCATGTTCGCGGCCATGCTCAGCTTCCACAACGTGGTCGCCCGCTACGCCTTCGCCATGGGCCGCGAGGGCCTGCTCCCCGCCGCCTTCGGCCGGACCAACGCCGGCACCGGCGCCCCCGGCACCGGCTCCCTCCTGCAGACCGGCATCGCCGCGCTCGTCGTGATCGCCTTCGCCGTCACCGACGACATGCCCGCCGGCGACCCCACCGCCCCCGTCCTGCACCTGTTCACCTGGATGGGCAGCGTCGGCGCCCTCGGTGTGACCCTCCTCATGGCCGCCGCCTCCTTCGCCGTCATCGCCTTCTTCGTCCGCCGCGGCACCGCCGGCGCCCAGGTCTGGCGCCTCGCCGCGGCCGGCGCCGCCGGCCTGGCACTGCTCGCCATCGCCGTGTACACCGTCAAGGACTTCGGCGTCCTGGTCGGCGCCGAAAAGGGCTCCGCGCTCAGCTGGGCCCTGCCCGGCATCATCGGCGCCGCCGTCCTGGGCGGCCTGCTCTACGGAGCGGTGCTGCGCCGCAGCCGCCCCGAGGTGCACGCCCGCATCGGCCTGGGCAACGAGGCCTTCCGCCTCGATCAAGCGGCAGCGGCCGGCAGCACCGACTGACCTCGCTTTCGAGCCCCTACGAAGCCCCCGACAACCCTTTCCAAGGTCGTCGGGGGCTTCGACGTGCAGGGGGTCGATTTTGGCGGGGGGCGGACCCTCATGGTCTCCTGGGGCGACAAATTCACCGGACCGCGACACAGGGGACAGCACCCAGCTCCCCCGCGCCGCGGAACGGACCTGCCGTCCGACCCCCACGAAGGCGAAGTTGTACATGAGTGACCTGAGTGACCGCACCTTGACCGAGGCTCCCGCCCCGGCGTCTTCCCGCCATGTCGACGCCGGTGACGAGGGCTACAGCAAGGACCTCAAGTCCCGCCACATCAACATGATCGCGATCGGCGGAGCGATAGGCACCGGACTGTTCCTCGGCGCCGGCGGCCGCCTCGCCGGTGCCGGCCCCTCCCTCGCGATCGCCTACGCGGTCTGCGGAGTCTTCGCCTTCTTCGTCGTCCGGGCGCTCGGCGAGCTCGTCCTGTACCGCCCCTCCTCCGGAGCCTTCGTCTCCTACGCTCGCGAGTTCATGGGGGAGAAGGGCGCCTACACGGCCGGCTGGCTGTACTTCCTGAACTGGTCCACCACCACCGTGGCCGACATCACGGCCGCCGCGACCTACGCCCACTTCTGGTCGATGTTCACCGACGTCCCCCAGTGGGTCCTCGCGTTCATCGCCCTCGCCGTCGTCCTCACCGCCAACCTGATCTCGGTGAAGTACTTCGGCGAGATGGAGTTCTGGTTCTCGCTGGTCAAGGTCGCCGCCCTGGTGGTCTTCCTGATCGTCGGCATCTGGCTCGTCGCCACCAGCCACGAGATCGGCGGCCACACCCCGGGCCTCTCCACCATCACCGACAACGGCGGGATCTTCCCGTCCGGGATGCTCCCCATGCTCCTGGTGATCCAGGGCGTGGTCTTCGCGTACGCCTCCGTCGAGCTCTGCGGCGTCGCCGCCGGTGAGACCGAGAACCCCGAGAAGATCATGCCGAAGGCGATCAACTCGATCATGTGGCGCGTGGGCCTCTTCTACGTCGGCTCGGTCGTCCTCCTCGCCCTCCTGCTGCCCCACACGGCGTACAGCTCCGACCAGAGCCCCTTCGTCACCGTCTTCGACAAGCTCGGCGTCCCCGGCGCCGCCGGCGTCATGAACCTGGTCGTCCTCACCGCGGCCCTCTCCAGCCTGAACTCCGGCCTCTACTCCACCGGCCGCATCCTGCGCTCGATGGCGATGTCGGGCTCCGCTCCGAAGTTCACCGGCCTCATGAACAAGGGCAAGGTCCCCTACGGCGGGGTCCTCTTCACCGCCGCCTTCGGCGTCGCGGGCGTCGGCCTGAACTACTTCATGCCCAAGGACGCCTTCGAGATCGTCCTCAACTTCGCCTCGCTCGGCATCCTCGGCACCTGGGGCATGGTCATGCTCTGCTCGCTCTTCTTCTGGCGCCGCGCCCAGCAGGGCAGCCTGGAGCGGCCCTCGTACCGCCTGCCCTGGGCCCCGTACACCCAGCTCGTGACCCTGGCCTTCCTCCTGACGGTCCTGGTCCTGATGTGGTGCGACGGCGGAGTCGGCCGCACCACGGTCATGTTCGTCCCCCTCATCGGCGCCGCCCTGGTCGGCGGCTGGTTCCTGGTCCGCGGCCGCGTGGCCGAACTGGCCGCCTCCCGCCACTGACCCGGGCAGCCCTGAGGCCCCTCGCGCCGGAACTCCCCTTCCGCGCGGGGGGCCTCGGCGTTCCCCTCCCCGTGCCGGGGCGGACGCCGACCGGCAGGACCTGCCTCCCCTACCCCCTGGGGCCTGAGGGAGCCGGGTGCGCGCGGGGCAGCCGTCTCCGGACGCACGAAAGGCCGGCCGGGAAAATTCCCGACCGGCCTTTCGCCGTGGTGTCCGAGGGGGGACTTGAACCCCCACGCCCGATAAAGGGCACTAGCACCTCAAGCTAGCGCGTCTGCCATTCCGCCACCCGGACAAGGTGTCTGTCTCGCGTCCCTCGCGGGCCGTTCCGACGTGGAAAACATTACCAAACATTCCGGGGTCCTCGATCGCACCCCCTGACGGCCGGGGATCGCCCTTGGGGAGAGCGGCCCGGGGCGGGAGGATGGAGGTGTTCGGTACTGATCAGTGGGAGGAAGCAGCGTGAGCGAGTCGAGCGCGGGCAGGACCGTCTCCGGTGAGGACGAGGTAGTCGACCTCTGCCGGGACCTCATCCGGATCGACACCAGCAACTACGGAGACCACTCGGGCCCCGGGGAGCGCAAGGCGGCGGAGTGGGTCGCCGAGAAGCTCGCCGAGGTCGGGCTGGAGCCGCAGATCTTCGAATCGCACAAGGGGCGCGCCTCGACCGTGGCGCGGATCGAGGGGGAGGACCCCTCGCGGCCGGCGCTGCTGATCCACGGGCACACCGACGTGGTTCCGGCCAATGCCGCGGACTGGACGTACGACCCGTTCGCGGGTGAGATCGCCGACGGCTGCGTGTGGGGCCGCGGCGCCGTCGACATGAAGGACATGGACGCGATGACGCTGGCCGTCGTGCGCGACCGGATGCGCAGCGGGCGCAAGCCCCCGCGCGACATCGTGCTGGCCTTCCTCGCGGACGAGGAGGCGGGCGGCATCTACGGCGCCCGGCACCTCGTCGACAAGCACCCCGGCCTGTTCGAGGGCGTCACCGAGGCGATCGGCGAGGTCGGCGGCTTCTCCTTCACCGTCAACGAGAACCTGCGGCTCTACCTCGTGGAGACCGCCCAGAAGGGCATGCACTGGATGCGGCTCACGGTGGAGGGCACCGCGGGCCACGGCTCCATGACCAACAACGACAACGCCATCACGGAGCTGTGCGAGGCCGTGGGGCGGCTCGGCCGCCACCAGTGGCCGGTGCGGGTGACCAAGACCGTACGGAGCTTCCTGGACGAGCTCTCGGACGCGCTGGGCACCCCGCTGGACCCGGACAACATGGACGAGACCCTCGCCAAGCTCGGCGGCATCGCCAAGATGGTCGGCGCGACGCTGCGCAACTCGGCCGCCCCGACGATGCTCGGCGCCGGCTACAAGGTCAACGTCATTCCCGGCCAGGCGACCGCCCACGTCGACGGCCGCTTCCTGCCGGGCTACGAGGACGAGTTCTTCGCCGACCTGGACCGCATCCTCGGCCCGCGCGTGAAGCGCGAGGACGTGCACGGCGACAAGGCGCTGGAGACCGACTTCGACGGGCGGCTGGTGGACGCCATGCAGGGCGCCCTGAAGGCCGAGGACCCGATCGCGCGGGCGGTCCCGTACATGCTCTCGGGCGGTACGGACGCCAAGTCCTTCGACGACCTCGGCATCCGCTGCTTCGGCTTCGCGCCGCTGCAGCTGCCGCCGGAGCTGGACTTCGCCGGGATGTTCCACGGCGTGGACGAACGCGTGCCCGTGGACGGACTGAAGTTCGGCGTGCGCGTGCTCGACCGGTTCATCGACAACGCCTGAAATTCGGGTAAGTGTGCGCATTCCACTGAGAAGAGTGAATGCACTCATACGCTCGTAGCCCCGGTGATTCCTCCTCGTTACAGGTGGTGCGGTCCGCGGCTGGGACCGCATTTGCCTACTAGGAGGAACAATGATCAAGAAGGTTGTCGCCGCTGCGGCTGCCACTGGTGGCCTGGTTCTCGCGGGTGCGGGTCTGGCTGTCGCCGACGCGGGTGCCCAGGGTGCGGCCATCGGCTCCCCCGGTGTTCTGTCCGGCAACGCCATCCAGGTGCCGGTCCACATCCCGGTGAACGTGTGCGGAAACTCCGTGTCCGTCATCGGCCTGCTGAACCCGGCCTTCGGCAACGCCTGCGTCAACGCCTGACGCGTCTGAAGTCTTGGGCCCCGGAGCGCATTCCAGCGCTCCGGGGCCACCGGGCTTTCCGGCCCGGATTCTCATCTTCGGCTCACCAGGCGGGGGAGCCTGGACGGCCGGGCCGCCGAGAAGCGGCCGAAACGCACACACCAGGGGACGTACAGATGCGACGACCGGCACAGGTCACCAGGAAGACCCTGATCACCATGGCTGCCGCAGGGGGTGTCCTCGCCCTCGGCGGGGGCTACGCACACGCGGACTCCGGCGCCTCGGGGCACACCGCGAACTCTCCGGGACTGCTGTCCGGGAACAACGTGCAGGCACCCGTGGACGCACCGGTGAACGCATGCGGGAACACGGTCACGGTGGTGGGAGGCCTCAATCCGGCCTTCGGGAACCAGTGCTCCAACGGTGGCCACGGAAAGCACGGCAAGCCCAGCAAGCCGAGCAAGCCCGGTCATCCGGGACACCCGGGTCACCCCGGCAACCCCGGACACCCCGGCAATCCGGGACACCCCGGCGACGGCGACGAGCCGTGCGACGACCACCCGGGCACCCCCGGCACCCCGGGCAACCCGGGCACGCCGGGCGGTGAGAACCCCGGCAACCCCGGCACCCCCGGAAACCCGGGCGGTGAGAACCCGGGCACCCCGGGTAACCCCGGCACGCCGGGCGGTGAGAACCCCGGTACGCCGGGTGGCCAGAACCCGGGCAACCCCGGCACCCCGGGTGGCGAGACGCCTGGAAACCCGGGCAACCCCGGCACCCCGGGCACGGGCACTCCCGGTACGCCCGGCACGGGCACTCCGGGTACCCCGGCCAACCCCGGCACCGGTTCCGTCACCCCCGTGACCCCGGTCACGCACCCCGGCCCGGGGACCGGCACGCAGACCGGGGGCAACCCCGGCCAGTCGGCCGCTCTCGCCGCGACCGGCTCCGGTGACGTCCTGGCCGCCGGCCTCCCGCTCGCGGGCGGCCTGCTGCTGGCGGGCAGCGTGCTCTACCGGCGCGCCCGCAACGCCGCCTGACGGCTGATCACGACGCGGGCCCCGCCCCCGGGGCCCGCGTCACCAGGTCGCGCGGACCTGGCGGATGATCCGGCGGCGCAGTCGCACACGGCGACTGCCGTCCCGGTACAGGCTCAGCCGGTCCAGTTCCCAGTTCCCGTACTCGGCATGATCGGTCAGCAGGCGGGTCGCCTCCTTGCGAGGAACACCGCGGGGCACGTACACGTCGACAAATTCGTATTCCGGCATCGCATCTATTGTGCGGGCAGAGCCCTCGTACGGATAGCGTCTGCTCTATGTCTGATGCCGCTCTGCCCACTGTTGCCGAGGTACGCGCCGCCGCCGAGGCGGTCAAGGCCGCGCTCGACCGTCACCTCGCCGCGGTCGAGCGCAGGACCGGGGACGAGGACCCGGACGTCTACGAGGCCTTCAACGAACTCGCCGCCGCGGCGGAGGAGTACGACGAACTCCTCTACGACCGCTACGACGAGGTCACCCCCTTCGAGATCCCCACGCCCGAGGACGGCGTGCCCTACACCGGCCCCGCGGAGCCCGCCGCCTTCAGCGTGCTCATCCGCCGCGACTACGCCGTCGTCGAACCGCCGCGTCTGATCGCCCAGGCCGAGCGGATCGCCGCGCACGACCGGGACGCCGAGTTCGTCCAGGACGGCGGCACCGCCGAGGCACTGGGCGTCCTCTTCGGGGAGTACGAGCCCGACGAGATCGCCTCCCGCTTCAAGGACTTCGGTCTGGAGGAGGGCGACTCCACGCTCTGGATCGCCGCCTCGGAGGAGATGGCGGAACCGGGGGAGTGGCTCAACTCGCCCTTCGGGAACATCGATCCGCAGGACGTCCTGCACCGGTTCGACGTCAGCTCCGTCTTCGACGAGGAGTCCGACGAGTTCGACGAGGGCGAGGACGGGGGCGAAGGCGAGGACGAGACCGCGGAGCCGGGGCTGACCCCGGCCTGAACCCCGATCCGAAGCCCGGCCCGGCCCCCCGACCCGGCATCCGTGGCCCCCTTCCCGCGGGGCGGGGGCCACGGCCGGGGTCACTCCGCCTGTGCGCCCGACGTCGCGAGCGCCTTCAGCAGGCCCGTGAGCCGTGTCGTACGCGGCTTCGGCAGCACCTCGGCCACCGCGCGCGGCAGCGCCTGGTCGACGCCGTGCACCACGGACAGGTGCCGCTCGGCCCGCCCGAACGCCGTGTAGACCCAGTCCCGCGACAGCGCCTGCGCCGCGTCGCCCGGCAGGACGACGACGACCGCCGGCCAGCGCGTGCCGACGGCCTGGTGCGCCGTCACCGCCCAGCCGTGCCGAACCTGGGACTCCACGAGCTCCTTCGGTACGACGATCCGTGCGCCCGCGCGGTCCAGGTGCAGCCCCTGGGCGTCGGCCGACACCACCCGGGCCGCCAGCGCGCGCCCGGCGGACGGCACGTGGACCACCCGGTCGCCGGGGTCGAAGCCCCCGAACCGGCCGGGGCCGGGGTTCAGCCGCTCCTTGAGGGCGGCGTTCAGCGCCCGCGTCCCCGCGGAACCGCCGTGGCCCGGGGTGATCACCTGCACGCTGTCCGCCGCGATCCCGAAGGCCCGCGGCACCGACTCGGCCACCAGCTGCACGGCCCGGTGCACGGCCTCCCCGGCGTCCTGCACCGGGACGATGACGACCTCCTTGCCGGGGGCGTCCACCTGGTTCAGCTCGCCGATCCCGACCCCGGAGACGAGCTCGCCGAGCGGGCCCGGATCCGGGGTGCGGGAGACCACCTGGGGGCACGTACGGGCCGCCAGCACGTCGGCGAACACCCGTCCGGCCCCGGCGGACGCGAGCACTCCGGGATCGCCGGAGAGCACCAGACGGGCCCCGTCCGGCACGGACTCCACCAGCGCGGCCGCGGTCTCCACGTCCAGTTGCGGCGCGTCCAGCACCACGAGGAGGTCCAGCGCGAACTGCCCGTCCGCGTCCCGCCCCGGCCCCTCCGCCCCGGACAGCAGCCCCGCCACGGTCACCGAGTCCGGCCCGCCGGGCGCGTGCGCGGCCGGGCAGGCCCGCAGCCCCAGCTCCCGGGCCGCCGCGACCAGGGCGAACGCCTCCGCACGTGCGGCCTCGCCGCCGGTGTGGGCGACCAGGCCGTGGCCCGCGACCGTGCGGATCAGCTCGGCTGCGGACGGGCCCGGCGCGGCTCCGGCGGCCCGCTCCCAGTCCGCGGTGCCGTCGAAGGCGCCGGACGCGAGCCGCGCCAGGCCGTCGGCCAGGCTCTCCTCGGCCATCGCGGCACCCTCCAGGCCCACGAGGAGCCGTACGGGCTGCTCCTCGCCCTCCTCGACCGGCGGGCCGAGGGGCTCGTGGAAGACCAGCACCGAGCCTTCCGCGATGGCCTGTTCCAGTGCTCCGGCCGGATCCGGTACGCCGTACTGGGCCAGGGCCTTCTCCAGCACCGGTGCCTCCAGTGCGGTGTGCCCCTTGAGCCCTGCCTGGGCCAGCAGCCAGCCCACCAGGACGGTGGTGCGGCGCTCGTCCCCGGGACCGGCCTCGGCGCCCAGCAGGGACCGTGCGAAGCCGTCCGCCTGGGTCGGGCGCACGGCCGGGACCGACAGCAGCCGCCAGGGGTTCTCGGCGAGCTGCTCGGCGGCGCCGTCACCGAGCGCCGCCGCGGCCTGGCCGGCCAGGGACTCGGGGGCGCCACCGCGGGCCAGGACGGACCGTACGCCCTCGACCGCGTCGGCGGAGGGTGCCGCCGCGGCCACCGGCGCCGGGGCGGCACCCTCCGCCGACGCGGTCGACCTTCTGCGCGGCGAGCTCGGCCTGGGCCTCGGTGAGCGCGGGCGCCGCCGCGGCGCCGGCGGCCGGTTCGGCGGCTTCGGTGGCACCCTCGGCGTCGGCCTCGCCCTCGCCCTCGGCGTCAGTGGCGCCCTCGCCCTCGGTCCCTGCGGGGCGGCCGGGTTCTCCGCGGCAGCGGTATCGGCCTGAGGGTCCGTACTCACAGCGTGCTCCAGTCCTGATCGGGATAGCGGTGCACGGGCGCCGACACATCGTCCAACGCCCGGCAGATCTCCTCCGGAAGACTAAGGGCCTCCACCGACAGCGCCGCCGCGAGCTGCGCCGGCGTCCGGGCGCCGACGATCGGGGCGACCACCCCCGGCCGGTCCCGGATCCACGCGAGGGCCACCTCGAGCGGGGTCACGGCCAGACCCCGGGCCGCCGTCACCACCGCGTCCACGATCCGGCCGGCCGCCTCGTCGAGGTAGGGGTCCACGAAGGCGGCCAGGGATTCCGAGGCGCCCCGGGAGTCCGCCGGCACGCCGTCCCGGTACTTGCCCGTCAGCACCCCGCGCCCCAGCGGAGAGGAGGGCAGCAGGCCGATCCCGAGGTCCAGTGCGGCCGGCAGCACCTCCCGCTCCACGCCCCGCTGCAGCAGCGAGTACTCCATCTGGGTCGAGGCGATCCGGGTCCGCACGCCGGGCGCCGCGAGCTGCCAGGTCGCCGCCTTCGCCAGCTGCCAGCCGCAGTAGTTGGAAACCCCGGCGTACCGGGCCCGGCCGCTGCTCACCGCCAGGTCCAGCGCCTGCATGGTCTCCTCCAGCGGGGTCGCCGGATCGAAGGCGTGCACCTGCCAGAGGTCGACGTAGTCGGTGCCCAGCCGGTCCAAGGAGGCGTCCAGCGCGTCGAGCAGGTGCCCGCGCGAGCCGTCGAACCGCCGGTCCGGGTCCGGCACGCTGCCCGCCTTGGTCGCGATCACCAGGTCCCGGCGCGGGACGAGCCCGCCCACCAGCCGCCCGAGGAGGTACTCCGCCTCCCCGCCCCCGTACACGTCGGCCGTGTCGACGAGGGTGCCGCCCGCCTCCCAGAAGGTCTTCACCTGCTCGGCGGCGGCTTCCTCACCGGTGTCGCGGCCCCAGGTGAGGGTGCCGAGGCCGATCCGGGAAACGCGCAGTCCCGTGCGGCCGAGATGCCTCTGCTCCATGAGCGCTGAGACTACTGGGGCGCTGACGCGGAGCACCCTGGCGCGCTACAGTCCCCGCACACCAACGTTACTGATCGGTAAACCGGTAAGGGGACGACACATGCGGCTCGGCATCAATCTCGGTTACTGGGGCGCGGGCATGGACGCCGACAACCTCGCCGTCGCCCAGGAGGCCGACCGCCTGGGCTACGACGTCTGCTGGGCCGCCGAGGCCTACGGCTCCGACGCCCCGACCGTGCTCGCCTGGGTCGCCGCCCAGACCGAGCGCATCGACGTCGGCTCGGCGATCTTGCAGATCCCGGCCCGGCAGCCCGCGATGACCGCCATGACGGCGGCCACCCTCGACTCGCTCACCAAGGGCCGCTTCCGGCTCGGCCTCGGCGTCTCCGGCCCGCAGGTCTCCGAGGGCTGGTACGGCGTCAAGTTCGACAAGCCGCTCGCCCGCACCCGCGAGTACGTGGAGATCGTCCGCAAGGCCATGAGCCGCGAACGCCTCTCCTACGAGGGCGAGCACTGGACCCTGCCGCTGCCGGGCGGCCCCGGCAAGCCCCTCAAGCTGACCGTGCACCCCGAGCGCGAGCACATCCCGCTCTACATCGCGGCCATCGGTCCGAAGAACCTGGAGCAGACCGGCGAGATCGCCGACGGCGCCCTGCTGATCTTCCCGGCCGCCGAGCACCTGGAGGCGACCGCGCTCACCCACATCCGCGCGGGCCGCGAGAAGGCCGGGCTGACCATGGACGGCTTCGACGTCTGCCCGACCGTGCCGCTGGCCCTCGGCGAGGACGTGAACGCGCTCGCGGACATGTTCCGCCCCTACACCGCCCTGTACGTCGGCGGCATGGGCAGCCGGAAGCAGAACTTCTACAACCAGCTGGCCCAGCGCATGGGCTACGAGAAGGAGGCCGCCGAGATCCAGGACAAGTACCTGGACGGCGACAAGACCGGCGCGGCCGAGGCCGTCCCGCACTCGCTGATCGACTCGACCACGCTGCTCGGCCCGGTCGGCCGCATCGCGGACGGGATGCGGGCCTACGCGGAGGCCGGGGTCACCACCCTCACGCTCGCCCCGGCCGGATTCACCCTGGACGAGCGGATCGCCGCCCTGCGGGCCGGCACCGAGGCCATGGAGCTGGCTGGCCTCGCCTGACATCCGGCCGCCCGGCGCACCCGACCGACGGAGTCCGGCGCAGCCGCCCGAAGCCCGCGGAGCGGCGCGAGGCCGGCGTCAAGAGGAGTCTGCGGCCGTGGTGGGGGCTCGGGGGGTCTTCCCCGCCACGGCCGACACAGCGAACAACGCCCGGGATGCCCACAGGGTTACGCGCGGCGGCCCATCCCCTCGTTTCGTTCATTCGGACGAGTAGTGCGACCCATCGGTTGCCGGTCCCCGCGAGCGGCGTTTGACTCGGTTCATGCTCTCTGCCCGCAGCCTCTTCCAGGAGATCGTCGACAACGACGATTCCTTCCAGCTGTTCTGCTCCATCGCCGCGAGCGGGGAGTCCCAGGGCGGCTGGGAGAACGCCCGGATCGCGGCCCTGGTGCCGGACTCCATGCGCGACCTCGCGCCCAAGATCACTCGGCACGGCGCGGACGAGGACAAGCACGGCCGGATCTTCGACGCGCTGCTCCGCAAGCGCGGCCTGCCGCCGGTCCCCGTGCCGCCCGAGACCGACTACACGATGCTGCTGGAGCGCCGCGGGATCGGCCTCGCGCACGACAAACTGCGCCGGCAGGAGGCGCTGACCGAGGAGGACGTCGTCGTCTACCTCGCGCACAGCCGCGTCACCGAACAGCGTGCCGCCGACCAGATGGACATGCTGGTCAGCTACTTCGGCGACCACCCCGAGGTCGGCAAGGCCATCCACATGATCAGCGGCGACGAGGACAACCACCTCGCCTACTGCCACGAGGAGCTGCTGCGCCTGGCCCGCGCGGGCCACGGCCGTACCATCCAGCGGGTGCTCCGCGAGAGCGCGCTCGCCGAGATCGGCGTGTACCGGGACGTCAGCCTCGCCGTCATGGACCACATGGGGCGGCTGCTGCACTGGCCCGCCCCGAAGTCGGCCGCGCTCGCCGCCGGCATCCGCGCGATGTACGCGTACGAGCGGTTCAGCGGCTGGCACCGGATGGTGAAACTGCGGATGCCCCAGCGCCGCAACGCACTGGGCGGTGCGCCGACCGCCGAGTTCGCGTAGCCGCGCGGCTCCGCGCACTCCGTGGCTACAGCCAGCCCCGGCGCTTGAACATGCGGTGCAGGCCCAGACAGACGCCCACCATCACCGCCACCACCACCGGATAACCCCAGGACTGTCTGAGCTCCGGCATGTGATCGAAGTTCATCCCGTAGATCCCCGCCACCATCGTGGGGACGGCCGCCATCGCCGCCCAGGCCGAGATCTTGCGCATGTCGTCGTTCTGGCGCAGACCCATCTGTGCGAGGTGCGCGGCCAGCGCGTCCGACAACAGCCGGTCCAGGCCCTCGATGTATTCGCTCGCCTTGGTCAGGTGGTCGGCGACGTCGCGGAAGAAGGGCTGGGCGTGCTTGTGGACGAAAGGCACCTGCCCGAAGGCGAGCCGCTCCATCGGCTGGAGCAGCGGGGTCGTCGCCCGCCGGAACTCCAGCACCTGCCGCTTGAACCCGTAGATCCGGGCGGCGGTGTTCTTGGTGTCCGCGGGGTTCGGGGAGAAGACCTCGGCCTCCAGCTCCTCCAGGTCCGCCTGGAGCTCGGCCGCCACCTCGATGTAGTGGTCGACCACCGCGTCGGAGACCGCGTACAGGACCGCCGTCGGGCCGTGCCGCAGCACCTCCGGCTCCTGCTCCAGCCGGTGGCGCACGGCGGCCAGCGGGGCCCCCTCGCCGTGCCGGACCGTGACGACGAACGAATCGCCTATGAACACCATCAGCTCGCCCGCGGTCACGGAGTCCGTGCTCTCGTCGTACAGCACCGGCTTGAGGACGACGAACAGCGAATCGTCGTACACCTCCAGCTTCGGCCGCTGATGCGCGGTCAGCGCGTCCTCCACCGCCAGCTTGTGCAGACCGAACTCGCGGCTGACGTGGTCGAACTCCTCCGCCGTCGGCTCGTACATGCCGATCCAGAGGAAGGCGTCACCGGTCGCCCGCGCCTCGTCGAGGGCATCCGAGAAGTCCTCGGGTCCCTCGGTACGGCGCCCGTCCCGGTAAATCGCGCAGTCGACAATCACGCCGGGCATTCTTCCCTGCCCGCGGCCCGCCCGCACACCAGCGGCACGGCATACGCTGGCACCCATGGCCACGCTGATCCTCGTACGACACGGGCGGTCCACCGCCAACACCGCAGGGCTGCTCGCCGGATGGACGCCGGGAGTCGGCCTCGACGAGCGCGGCGCCGAGCAGGCCGCAGCCCTGCCCGGAAGGCTGGCGGGAGTGCCGCTCGCCGCCGCGGTCACCAGCCCGCTGCAACGCTGCCGGGAGACCCTCGCCCCCCTCCTGGCCGCCAGGCCGGAGCTGGAAGTGCACACCGACGAGCGGATCGGCGAGTGCCACTACGGCGACTGGTCCGGCCGCAAACTCTCCGAGCTCGCCGAAGAACCGCTGATGAAGATCGTCCAGCAGCACCCCTCGGCGGCCGCCTTCCCCGGCGGCGAGTCCATGCGCGCCATGCAGGCCCGCGCCGTGGACGCCGTACGGGAGTGGAACGCGCGGGTCGAGGAGGAACACGGGAACGACGCCGTCTTCCTGATGTGCTCCCACGGCGACATCATCAAGTCCCTTGTCGCGGACGCCCTCGGGATGCACCTGGACCTCTTCCAGCGCATCCACGTCGACCCCTGCTCGGTGACCGCGATCCGGTACACGCCGACCCGGCCGTTCGTGTTCCGGCTGGGCGACACCGGGGACTTCGGCCCGCTCGTACGGCGTCCGGCCGAGTCGGAGCCCGTCGCATCGGACAAAGACGCCGAAGACGCGGGGAACGCGGTCGTGGGAGGCGGCGCGGGCGCGGCGTGATCGCACGGCGCAGTAGGGTGGACGGGCCCGCACAGGGCGCAGACCTGCCCTGCCGCCGAGACTTGGAGACTGGACGTGCCCCGTCAGGTGTTCCTCTACGACCCCCCGGACCGCTTCGTGGCCGGCACGGTCGGTCTGCCGGGACGCCGTACGTTCTTCCTGCAGGCCTCCTCCGGCCCCCGCGTCACCAGCGTCTCCCTGGAGAAGACCCAGGTCGCGGCGCTCGCCGAGCGGATGGACGAGCTGCTGGACGAGGTCGTGCGGCGGACCGGCGGCAACGCCCCGGTGCCGGCCGTCGCCCCCGCCGAGGCCGCCGACACCGCACCCCTCGACGTACCCGTCGAGGAGGAGTTCCGCGTCGGCACCATGGCCCTGGCCTGGGACGGCGAGGAGCAGCGGATGATCGTCGAGGCCCAGGCCCTGGTGGAACTCGACGCCGACTCCGACGAAGACCTCGCCGAGGCCGAGGAGCGGCTGCTCCAGGACGAGGAGAACGGCCCGCCGATGCTGCGGGTCCGCCTCACCGGCGCCCAGGCCCGGGCGTTCGCCAAGCGGGCCCTGGACGTGGTCAACGCCGGCCGCCCGCCGTGCCCGCTGTGCAGTCTGCCGCTGGACCCGGAGGGACACGTGTGCCCGCGCCAGAACGGCTACCGGCGCCAGGGGTGACCGGCACGGGGGAGATCGAGGAACTGCTCGCCAAGGGCGAGCTGACCGTCGTCGGCCGGATCCGCGAGGCGTCCAACGCCGTCCTGCTGTGCACCGTCACGCACGGGGGCGTGAGCGCCGACTGCGTGTACAAGCCCGTCAAGGGCGAGCGGCCGCTGTGGGACTTCCCCGACGGGAGCCTCGCCCAGCGCGAGGTCGCCGCCTACCTGGTCTCCGAGGCCACCGGATGGGGCCTGGTGCCCGCCACCGTGCTGCGTGACGGACCGTACGGCGAGGGCATGGTCCAGCGGTGGATCGAATCCGCGGGACCGGAAGGGGAATCCCCCGCCGGCGGGCTCCTCGCACTCGTCGACGGCGAGGAGGCGGGGGACGGCTGGAAGCCCGTCGCCTTCGCCGAGGTGGGGGAGGGCCGCACCGCGCTGCTCGTCCACGCCGACGACCCGCGGCTGCGCCGGCTCTCCGTACTCGACGCCGTGATCAACAACGGCGACCGCAAGGGCGGCCACCTGCTGCCCGCACCCGACGGCCGCCTCTACGGCATCGACCACGGCGTGACCTTCCACGCCGAGGACAAGCTGCGCACCCTGCTGTGGGGCTGGGCGGGGGAGCCGCTGACCGACGAGGCGCGCGAGGTGCTGGCCGGGCTGGCCGCCGAGCTGACCGAGGGAGCCCCGCTCGCCACCCGGCTGGCCGAACTGATCACCGCCGTCGAGCTGGACGCCGTACGGGAACGGGTGGCGCACCTGCTGCGCACCGGAACCCACCCGCAGCCGTCCGGGCAGTGGCCGTCGATCCCCTGGCCACCGGTCTGAACCGGCCATCCGCCAAACGCACAGATTCGGCCAGACCGCAAGAGTGCCGATCAAGACAACAGTGCAGGTCCGGTTCGTTTCCGGAACATCCGTCCGGTTAGGCTCGAGACATGCATGCCTGGCCCGCTTCTGAGGTCCCCGCCCTTCCTGGCAAGGGCCGCGACCTCCAGATCCACGACACCGCGACCCAGGGGACGATCACCCTCGCCCCCGGTCCCGTCGCCCGTATCTACGTCTGCGGCATCACCCCGTACGACGCGACCCACATCGGTCACGCGGCGACCTACAACGCGTTCGACCTCGTGCAGCGCGTGTGGCTCGACACCAAGCGGCAGGTCCACTACGTCCAGAACGTCACGGACGTCGACGACCCGCTCCTGGAGCGGGCGCTGCGCGACGGCCACGACTGGACCGAGCTGGCCGAGCGCGAGACCGCACTCTTCCGCGAGGACATGACCGCCCTGCGGATGCTGCCGCCGCAGCACTACATCGGAGCCGTCGAGGCCATACCCGGCATCGTGCCGCTGGTCGAGCGGCTGCGGGACGCGGGCGCGGCGTACGAGCTCGACGGCGACGTCTACTTCTCGGTCGAGTCCGACGCGCACTTCGGCGGAGTTTCGAACCTCGACGCCGAGGCGAGGCGGCTGCTCTCGGCGGAGCGGGGCGGTGACCCCGACCGGCCGGGGAAGAAGAACCCGCTGGACCCGATGCTGTGGATGACCGCGCGTCCGGGCGAGCCGAGCTGGGACGGCGGCTCGCTGGGCCGCGGCCGGCCGGGCTGGCACATCGAGTGCGTCGCCATCGCCCTGGACCACCTGGGCATGGGCTTCGACATCCAGGGCGGCGGCTCCGACCTGGCCTTCCCGCACCACGAGATGGGCGCGTCGCACGCGCAGGTGCTGACGGGCGAGTTCCCGATGGCCAAGGCGTACGTGCACGCGGGCATGGTCGCCCTGCACGGCGAGAAGATGTCCAAGTCGAAGGGCAACCTCGTCTTCGTCTCCGCGCTGCGGCGCGCCGGGGTCGACCCCGCGGCCATCCGTCTGGCCCTGCTGTCGCACCACTACCGGGCCGACTGGGAGTGGACCGACGACGTCCTCGCCGAGGCCGTGGCCCGGCTGGAGCGCTGGCGCGCGGCGGTGTCCCGGCCGGACGGCATCGCGGCGGACGCGGTGCTCGAGGAGGTCCGCGAGGCCCTGGCGAACGACCTGGACGCCCCTGCGGCACTCGCCGCGGTGGACCGCTGGGTGGAGCTCCAGAACGCCACCGACGGCGACGACGAGTCGGCCCCCGGCCTGGTCTCCCGCACGGTGGACGCCCTGCTCGGCGTGGCCCTGTAGCCACGAGGCCGCCCTGCCGATGCCCCTGGCCCCCGGCCGGGGGCATCGCCCTTTCCTGGGGCTCCGCCCCAGACCCCGCGCCTCAAACGCCGGCGAGGCTGGAGAGTGCGGCGAGGCTGAAGGATTGGGGCTCGGCCCCGGACCCCGCGCCTGGGCTGGGTTTTCAGGCGGGGCCGGGTGGCGTTTTCAGCCCGTCCGGCGTTTGAGGGCCGGGTCCGGGCAGAGCCCGGGGAACGGAGGAAGGGCGGGTAGGGGACGGCCCCGCGCAGCGGCAGCCCCCCGCACCCGCCCACCTGCGGGTTATGCGTCCGGAGTGTCGTCCCCGTCGGGGGACGTGGCGGTCGGCGGCTCCGGTTCCTCCCCGGAGGGGTCCGGCTTGCGCTTCGGGGAGCGGGGGAGCCCCCCCGAGGTGTCGCGGAGGTACGATCCGTCGCCCGGCTCGGCCGACGGCGCCGCCGGGTCACGCCGGCGCAGGTAGCGCTCGAACTCCCGGGCGATGGCGTCGCCCGACGCCTCCGGCAGGTCGGCCGTGTCCCGAGCCTCCTCCAGCGTCTGGACGTACTCCGCCACCTCGCTGTCCTCCGCGGCCAGTTGGTCCACGCCCAACTGCCACGCCCGCGCGTCCTCCGGCAGCTCGCCCAGCGGGATCCGGATGTCGATCAGATCCTCCAGCCGGTTCAGCAGCGCCAGCGTCGCCTTCGGGTTCGGCGGCTGCGACACGTAGTGCGGCACCGCCGCCCACAGCGACACCGCCGGCACGCCCGCGTGCGTACAGGCCTCCTGGAGGATGCCCACGATGCCCGTCGGGCCTTCGTACTTGGTCTCCTCCAGGTCCATCGTCCGCGCCAGGTCCGCGTCCGAGGTGACCCCGCTCACCGGCACCGGCCGGGTGTGCGGCGTGTCCCCGAGCAGCGCTCCCAGGATGACCACCATCTCCACGCCCAGTTCGTGGGCGAAGCCGAGGATCTCGTTGCAGAACGACCGCCACCGCATGGACGGTTCGATCCCCCGGACCAGCACCAGGTCGCGCGGCTTGGCCCCGCCGATCCGGACCACCGAGAGCCGTGTCGTCGGCCACGTGATCTTCCGTACCCCGTTGTCCAGCCACACCGTCGGCCGGTTGACCTGGAAGTCGTAGTAGTCCTCGGCGTCCAGAGCCGCGAAGACCTCGCCCTTCCACTCCCGGTCCAGGTGTGCGACCGCACCGGAGGCCGCGTCACCCGCGTCGTTCCAGCCCTCGAACGCGGCCACCATGACCGGGTCGATCAGCTCGGGCACGCCCTCAAGCTCGATCACCCAGGTCTCCTTCCGAAGTTCCCTTGCGTACGTGGGTCAGCCTAAGCCTTGATACGACGCCAGCCACAGCCCACGACAGAGGGGCGGTTCCCCTCGGAACCGCCCCTCTTCCCCACCTGCGTGAGAGCTATGCCTTGTGGCCCAGCATCTCCTCGACGCGGGCCCGTACGGCCTCGTCGTCCAGGCCGCGGATCGTCACCGTCGTACGGCGGCGCAGCACGTCGTCGACCGTCTCGGCCCACTCGTTGTCACGGGCGTAGGCGACCTGCGCCCAGATCTCCGGACCGTCCGGGTGGATGCGCTCGGCCAGCGCCGGGTCCTCGTTCGCGAGGCGCGCGATGTCGAACGCCAGCGACCCGTAGTGCGAGGCGAGGTGGCGGGCGGTCAGCGGGTCCATCCGGGTCCCGGGCTCACGGTCCACCAGCAGCCGGTGCGCGACCGCGTTCGGGTTGGCGACACCGGGCAGCGCGATCCGGCGCACGAGGGACTTCACCGGCTCCATGTCCTCGGTCAGCGGGCTGCCCGGGAGCTTCGCCAGCTTGTCCATGACCACGCGGCCGATGTGGCGGTACGTCGTCCACTTGCCGCCGGCCACCGACAGCATGCCGCCGGCGCCCTCGGAGACGACCGTCTCGCGCTTCGCCTTCTCCACACCGCCGGGGCCGCCGGGCAGCACCCGCAGGCCCGCGAAGGCGTACGTCATCAGCGAGCGGTCGAGGTCCGCGTCCTTCACGGAGAAGGCCGCCTCGTCCAGGATCTGGGCGATGTCGGACTCGGTGGCGCGCACGTCCCCCGGGTCGCCCTCGTACACCTCGTCGGTGGTGCCGAGCAGCAGCTGGTCCTCCCACGGGAGGGCGAAGGTGATGCGGTACTTGTCGATCGGGGTGGCCATGGCGGCCTTCCACGGCGACTTGCGCTTCATGACGATGTGCGCGCCCTTGGAAAGGCGGATCGACGGCATCGAGTGCTTGTCTTCCATGCGCCGCAGGTGGTCGACCCACGGGCCGGTGGCGTTGAGCACGACGCGCGCGTCGACCCCGAACTCGGTGCCGTCGAGACGGTCCCTGAGCTCGGCACCGGTGACCCTGCCCCGCGTCTTGCGCAGACCGGTGACCTCGGCGTGGTTGAGGACGACGGCGCCCGACTCGACGGCCGCGCGGACCGTCATGACGGCCACGCGGGAGTCGTTCATCTGGTGGTCGTAGTAGACCGCGACGGCCTTGAGGTTGTCCGTCTTCAGGCCGGGGTTGTCGGCGGCGGCACGGGCCGGCGATATGACCTTGCCCATGCCGTCGCCGAAGGCCGAGAGGGCGGAGTAGGCGAAGACGCCCGCGCCCAGCTTGGCCGCACCGACCGGTCCGCCCTTGTAGACCGGCAGGTAGAAGGTGAGCGGGTTGACCAGGTGCGGGGCCACGTCCTTGGCCAGCACGCGCCGCTCGTGGTGGTTCTCCGCGACCAGCTTGACCGCGCCGGTCTGCAGGTAGCGCAGACCCCCGTGGACGAGCTTGGAGGAGGCCGAGGAGGTGGCGCCGGCGAAGTCGCCGGCGTCCACCATGGCAACCCGCAGACCCGACTGCGCGGCGTGCCAGGCCACCGAGGTGCCCAGGATTCCACCGCCGATGACCAGCAGGTCGTACGTGGCCTTCGCCAGCTGCTCACGGGTCTCGGCGCGGCTCGCGTTCGAACCGGCGGTCGGGTGCGTACCCAGGGCGGGAACGCTCTGCAGGCTGCTCATATCTCTTTAGCTCCTCGTCGATTCGTCAGCCGAGTGCGGTCAGCTGGCGTCTTCGTCGTCGACCCAGCCCATGGACCGCTCAACGGCCTTGAGCCAGCTCTTGTACTCGCGGTCCCGCTGCTCGGCGGGCATCCGCGGGGTCCACTCCGCCGCGCGGCGCCAGTTGGCGCGCAGGGCGTCGGTGTCGGGCCAGAAGCCGACGGCCAGGCCGGCGGCGTAGGCGGCGCCGAGGCAGGTGGTCTCGGCGACCATCGGGCGCACCACCGGGGCGTCCAGGAAGTCCGAGAGCGTCTGCATCAGCAGGTTGTTGGAGGTCATGCCGCCGTCGACCTTGAGGGCCGTGAGCTCGACGCCCGAGTCCTTGGTCATGGCGTCGGTGATCTCGCGGGTCTGCCAGGCGGTGGCCTCCAGGACGGCACGGGCGATGTGCGCCTTGGTGACGTACCGGGTGAGGCCGGCGATCACACCGCGGGCGTCGGAGCGCCAGTACGGGGCGAACAGACCGGAGAAGGCCGGCACGAAGTAGGCGCCGCCGTTGTCCTCGACCGAGGAGGCCAGGGTCTCGATCTCGGCCGCGGACTTGATCAGGCCCATCTGGTCGCGCATCCACTGGACGAGCGAGCCGGTGACGGCGATGGAGCCCTCCAGCGCGTAGACCGGCTTCTGGTCGCCGATCTGGTAGCCGACCGTGGTCAGCAGGCCGCTGTAGGAGTTGATGATCTTGTCGCCGGTGTTCATCAGCATGAACGTGCCGGTGCCGTACGTGGACTTGGCCTCGCCCTCGGCGAAACAGGTCTGGCCGAAGAGGGCGGCCTGCTGGTCACCGAGCGCCGAGGCGACCGGGACACCGGCGAGGACGCCGTCCTTGACGTGACCGTAGACCTCGGCGGAGGACTTGATCTCGGGGAGGACGTTGAGCGGGACGCCCATCGACTCCGCGATCTTCTCGTCCCAGGCCAGCGTGTGCAGGTTCATCAGCATGGTGCGCGAGGCGTTGGTGACGTCGGTGACGTGCACGCCGCCCTGGGCGCCACCCGTGAGGTTCCAGATGACCCACGAGTCCATGGTGCCGAAGAGGATGTCGCCGGCTTCGGCGCGCTCGCGCAGGCCCTCGACGTTGTCGAGCAGCCAGCGGACCTTCGGGCCGGCGAAGTAGCTCGCCAGCGGCAGGCCGGTCTCGCGGCGGAAGCGGTCCTGGCCGACGTTGCGGCCGAGCTCCTTGCACAGGGCGTCGGTGCGGGTGTCCTGCCAGACCAGCGCGTTGTGCACGGGCTCGCCGGTGTGGCGGTCCCACAGGAGGGTGGTCTCGCGCTGGTTGGTGATGCCGACGGCCTTGACGTCGGCGGCGGTGATCTCGGCCTTCGCGATGGCGCCGGCGACGACCTCCTGGACGTTGGTCCAGATCTCGGAGGCGTCGTGCTCGACCCAGCCCGGCTTCGGGAAGATCTGCTCGTGCTCCTTCTGGTCGACGGCGACGATGCGGCCGTCACGGTCGAAGACGATGCAGCGGGAGGAGGTGGTGCCCTGGTCGATCGCGGCGATGAAGGGGCCGGTGCTGCTGGTCATGTGGCTGCTCCTGGCAGGTCTGGTGAGTAGGCGGAATCAGGAGGGCGGTGCGGATCTTACGAACGCGGCCGTGCTGATCAGGCGAACGCGATGTTGTAGAGACCACCGGCGAGGACGGCACCGACGAGCGGGCCGACCACCGGGATCCAGGAGTATCCCCAGTCGGAGCCGCCCTTGTTGGGCAGCGGGAGCAGGGCGTGCACGATGCGCGGACCGAGGTCGCGCACCGGGTTGATGGCGTAGCCGGTCGGGCCACCCAGCGAGAGGCCGATGCCGACGACCACGAACGAGGTGATCAGGACGCCGATGACACCGAGGCCCTTGCCGTCGTCCTGGAGGCCCTGGGTCAGGATCGCCAGGATCAGTACGGCGGTGCCGATGATCTCGGTCGCGAGGTTCTGGACGACATTACGGATCTCGGGGCCCGTGGAGAAGATGCCGAGCACGGGACCGGCCACATCGTGCGGGTGCGGGTCCTCGGGACCGAGCTTGGCGTCGCGGATGTGCTCCGGGTCCGCCAGGTGCACGCGGAACTGGCCGTAGTAGGTGATCCACATCAGAACCGCGCCCAGCATCGCGCCGAGCAGCTGGCCGGCGAAGTAGACCGGGGTGTCGCCCCATTCGCCGCTCTTGACGGCGAGGCCGACGGTGACCGCCGGGTTGAGGTGCGCACCCGAGAGCGGCGCGGAGACGTAGGCGGCGATCAGTACGGCGAATCCCCAGCCGAACGTGATGGCGAGCCAGCCCGCATTGCGGGCCTTGGAGCTCTTGAGCGTCACTGCGGCGCAGACGCCACCGCCGAGCAGTGTGAGCAGGGCGGTACCGATGGTCTCGCCGATGAAGATGTCGGAGCTGGACACCCGCGACTCCTTACGTACGTCCAGGGGTGGGCGGACACCGGGTCCCTCCGGTGGTTCCGCGCACTCGGTGAGTGCTGCACCGGTCCTTGGCCTTGTCGCATCCTAGCGCGTATTGCCGTCAGGTGTTCGACAATGCCGACCGGTGAACGGCAGTTTTCCGCCCCAGTGAAGAATGCGTCAAGAGGTCGCCAGGCCAAGGTGTCGGATCGTTACCACTAGGTACGATCGCCCAAATCCAGCCATCCTGCGGTCGAAATATGGCCAAAAGTAGCCAGAAAGCAGCCAGATGGCGGCTCTGGGGTGCTAAAGCAAGGTCAGAACCGGCCCGCGCCGAGGTCGCGTGAAACCGACCGCGCACAGTCCCGCACGGATGCCACGAGCGCCGCACGGGGCTCCCCGGACTCCCCGCAGACCCGCTCCACGGCACCCGCCACCGCCACCGCGCCGACCGGCATCCGGCGCCGGTCGTGGATCGGCGCCGCCACCGAGGCGATGCCCTCCCAGGTCTCCTCGACGTCGGCGGCCCAACCGCGCGCCCGGGTCAGGTCCAGGACCTCCTCGAAACCCGCGGCGTCCGTGACCGTACGGGGGGTGAACGCCTCGCGTTCCACCTCCAGCGCCTGGGTGTGCGCGACCGGGTCGTACGCGGACAGCACCTTGCCCAGCGCGGTCGAGTGCAGCGGCTGCATGGCCCCGACCTCCAGCACCTGACGACTGTCGTCGGGCCGGAAGACGTGGTGCATGATCAGCACCCCGCTCTTGTGCAGCACGCCCACGTACGTGCTCTCACCGCTCGCCCGGGCCAGGTCGTCCGTCCACACCAGGGCGCGGGCGCGCAGCTCGTGCACGTCGAGATAGCTGTTGCCCAGGCGCAGCAGCTCCGCGCCCAGCTGGTAGCGGCCGGAGGCGGGGTCCTGCTCCACGAAGCCCTCGGCCTGCAGGGTGCGCAGGATGCCGTGGGCCGTCCCCTTGGCCAGACCCAGCGAGGAGGCCACGTCGGAGAGCCCCAGCCGGCGCTCGCCGCCCGCCAGGAGCCGCAGCATCGCAGCGGCTCGTTCGAGCGACTGGATGTTCCGTGCCATCGCGCAGCCTCCTGCTGACCTTGCTGTCATTACTGACATCTTGAAGTGGTTCGACAATGCTGAACAGTATCGGCCGATGTCGACCTCTCGCAGCGAGGGGGAACCGTTCGACGTACCGTCGCCGGGACACCCTTGGCAACCCCTGCCACAGAATGCAGTCCGCCACGTGGGACACCCGCACCGGGGCCGGTGCCTCGCGGTTACGCTGGCGACGTGCACCCCTGACACAGAAGGGGTGCAAAGCCGACAGCCGTCGCATTCCAGGGAGCACAACCATGGCTTCGTTGCCCAACCTGCCCGCTGACACCCAGACCCGGGCCGATGCCCTCCGAGAGGCGCTCGCGACCCGCGTGGTCGTCGCCGACGGAGCCATGGGAACGATGCTCCAAGCGCAGGACCCAACGATGGAGGACTTCCAGCAGCTCGAAGGCTGCAACGAGGTCCTCAACATCACCCGCCCCGACATCGTGCGGTCGGTGCACGAGGCGTACTTCGCGGCGGGTGTGGACTGCGTCGAGACGAACACCTTCGGTGCGAACTTCGCCGCGCTCGCCGAGTACGACATCGCCGAGCGCAACTTCGAGCTCTCGGAATCCGGCGCCCGCATCGCCCGCGAGGTCGCCGACGAGTTCACCGCCTCCACCGGACAGCAGCGCTGGGTGCTCGGCTCCATGGGCCCCGGCACCAAGCTGCCCACCCTGGGCCACATCACCTACGCGAAGATCCGCGACGCCTACCAGATCAACGCCGAGGGCCTGATCACCGGCGGCGCCGACGCGCTGCTGGTGGAGACCACCCAGGACCTCCTGCAGACCAAGTCCTCCATCATCGGCGCCCGCCGCGCCATGGAGGCCCTCGGCGTCACCGTTCCGCTGATCTGCTCGGTGACGGTGGAGACGACGGGCACGATGCTGTTGGGCTCCGAGATCGGTGCGGCGCTGACG
>NZ_JARAYQ010000480.1:0-2830 GCF_033794505.1 Streptomyces sp. MB09-01
CACCAGCAGGGACCGCTCCACCGGCATCCGGGCCGCGGCCGACGGCAAGGCGGCGGCCGCGGCCCGGATGCCGGTGGAGCGGTCCCTGCTGGTGTGCCCGGGGCCCAGCTCCTCGGACATCGCGGAGACCACGTACACCGCCTTCACCCCCGGCGCCCCCGCCGGAGAGGGCAAGGGCTCGGCCCGGCTGCTCGGAGCCACCAAGGACGCCAAGCCGGTGCTGGAGCCCAAGGAACCGGGCAAGCCCGTCGGTGCCACCGCCAGCGGAGCCGACGCGCCCGCCCTCACCGGCAGTGCCGACGGGGTCCTCGCCCCCGGCTGGACGGCGCAGCTGACCACCAAGGTCTCGGTCGGCAGGGCCCGCGGCGTGCTCGGCGTGGGCTGCACCGCGCCCGGCACCGACTTCTGGTTCCCCGCGGTGAGCACCGCCAAGGGCCGCGAGGACTACGTCCACCTCACCAACCCCGACGACGCCGCGGCCATCGTCGACATCAAGCTCTTCGGCCCGGACGGTCTGGCCAAGCCCGAGGGCGGCGCCAGCGAGAACATCCGGGTCGACCCCAAGTCCACCAAGACGGTCCTGCTCTCCTCCCTCGTCCCGGGCGTCCAGCTCGCCGACGCCACCGCCCACGTGACGACCCGCGCGGGCCGGGTCGGCGCCTCGGTGCAGGTCGCCGAGGAGGGCGTGGGCGCCGATTGGCTGCCGGCCTCCGCCGACCCCGCGGGCTCGCTGGTGCTGCCGGGCATCCCGGCCGACGCCGCCTCCGTACGGCTCGTCGCCTTCGTGCCGGGCGAGGAGGACGCGGACCTGAAGGTGCGCCTGGCCGCACCGGGCGGCGCGATCAGCCCGGCGGGCAGCGAACAGCTGCACGTCAAGGCCGGTATGACGGCCGTCGTGGACCTCAAGGACGTGACCCGCGGCGAGGCCGGTTCGCTGCTGCTGGGCCCTGCCGACGCCAAGAAGGCCGCCCCGGTCGTCGCGGCGGTACGGGTGGTCCGCGGCAGCGGCGCCAAGCAGGAACTCGGCTTCGTCCCGGCCGCCGGGCCGGTCGGCACACGGGCGACCGTGGCCGACAACCGGCCCGACGAGAACGCGACCGTGCTGTCGCTGACCGCCCCGGGCGCGGACGCGAAGGTCAAGGTGACGGCCTCGCCGGGCACCGGCGGCGGCGAGCCGGCCTCCCAGGAGGTCACGGTCAAGGCGGGCACCACGCAGACGCTGTCCCTGGCCCCGGCCGGCGGCAAGGGCTCCTACGCGCTCACCGTCGAGACCCTCTCGGGCGGCCCGGTCCACGCGGCCCGCACCCTGTCCCTCCCGGACGAGGGCATCGCGATGTTCACCGTCCAGCCCCTGTCGGACGACCACTCCACGGTCGCCGTCCCCCGGGCCGCCCAGGACCTCTCGGTCCTGACCAGGTAACCCGGCCCCGCCGGGCCACGAGGCGGGGGACTCCCGGTCCCCCGCCCGCCTCCGGTCAGTCCTGCCCGTAGCGCGGATCCACGGTCTCGGGCGACAGCCCGAGCAGCTCCGCCACCTGCTCCACGACGATCTCGTGGACCAGCATCGCCTTCTCGTCCCGCGTCTTCGTGCGGATCTCCACCGGCCGGCGGAAGACCACGACCCGGGCCGGCCGCCCCTCGTGGGACTCCGACACCGCGCCCAGCGGCACCGCCTCGTCGTTCCAGCCGCCGTCCGCGCCACCCGGCGGACCCGGGACGTCACCGACCAGGAACTCCACCTCGGCCAGCTGCGGCCAGCGCCGCTCCAGCCGCTCCACGGAATCCCGTACGAGGTCCCCGAACAGCTCCGACCGGCTCGCCGACAACGGCACCTGAGGAGGGGCCACCGGCCCGCGCATCCCGCGTCCGTGCCGGTCCCGCCGGCGCGGACGCGGCTCGGTGGGGGCCCCTGCGGGGGGCTCGCCGGGGCAAGGAGGCAGAGGGGTGTCCATCACCCCCGCAGGGTAGCCCCGAGCACGACACGGGGGAGTGAGCGGCGGTGGAGTCGTCGCGGCCCGGTCAAGAGTGCGGTACCGTCCAACGTCGTGAGCCTTGTACGTCGCTGTTCGCGCACCGCGTGCGGCCGCCCTGCCGTCGCGACACTGACGTACGTCTACGCCGATTCGACCGCAGTTCTCGGCCCGCTCGCCACCTACGCCGAACCCCATTGCTACGACCTGTGTGCCGAGCACTCGGAGCGCCTGACCGCCCCGCGCGGCTGGGACGTCGTCCGCCTGTCCGACGGGTCCGGTCCGTCCCGCCCCAGCGGCGACGACCTCGAAGCCCTCGCCAACGCGGTCCGCGAAGCCGCCCGCCCGCCCGGCCGCGCCGCCGAGGCCGGCGGCTCCGGCCAGGGCCGCCCGGTCACCGGCGAGACCCGTCGTGGACACCTGCGCGTCCTGAGATCGCCCGATTCCTGACGCTCCGATCGGCTGAAATGGAGCTCCTGGTTCAAGGTAGGTTTGCTGAACCGCACAGAACCTCAGGAGGGCAGGCAGTGGCCGCAGATCTTTCGAACATCGTCAAGGCGTACGACGTGCGTGGTGTCGTGCCGGACGAGTGGGACGAGTCGTTGGCGGAGCTGTTCGGTGCCGCGTTCGTGGAGGTGACGGGGGCTTCGGCGATCGTGATCGGTCATGACATGCGGCCGTCGTCGCCGGGTCTGTCGGCGGCGTTCGCGCGGGGTGCGGCCGTGCGGGGTGTGGATGTGACGCTGATCGGTCTGTGTTCCACGGACCAGTTGTATTACGCGTCGGGTGCGCTGGGTCTGCCGGGTGCGATGTTCACGGCTTCGCACAATCCGGCGAAGTACAACGGGATCAAGCTGTGC
>NZ_JARAYQ010000481.1:0-2825 GCF_033794505.1 Streptomyces sp. MB09-01
CCTCCTCCCCCGCCTCCGCGGCCGCCCCCTGCGCCGGCGCGTGGACCTCGTCCGCCGTCTACACGAACGGCATGAGCGCCTCGTACGGCGGACACAACTGGCAGGCGAAGTGGTGGACCCAGGGCGAGACGCCCGGCACCACCGGCCAGTGGGGCGTCTGGTCGGACCAGGGCGTCTGCGGCGGCGGCCAGGACCCGGACCCCGGCCCCGGCAACCCGTCCGGATTCGTGGTCTCCGAGGCCCAGTTCAACCAGATGTTCCCGAACCGGAACCCCTTCTACACCTACAACGGCCTGGTCGCGGCACTGTCCGCCTACCCCGGCTTCGCCAGGACCGGCGACGAGACCGTGAAGCGGCGCGAGGCCGCCGCCTTCCTCGCGAACGTCTCCCACGAGACCGGCGGACTCGTGCACATCGTCGAGCAGAACACCGCCAACTACCCCCACTACTGCGACGCGCGCCAGCCGTACGGCTGTCCGGCGGGGCAGGCGGCGTACTACGGCCGCGGGCCCATCCAGCTGAGCTGGAACTTCAACTACAAGGCGGCCGGGGACGCGCTGGGCATCAACCTCCTCGCCAACCCCTACCTCGTGGAGCAGGATCCGGCCGTCGCCATGAAGACGGCGCTCTGGTACTGGAACACCCAGAACGGCCCGGGCACGATGACCGCCCACGCCGCGATGGTGAACGGCGCGGGCTTCGGCGAGACCATCCGCTCCATCAACGGCTCGCTGGAGTGCAACGGGGGCAACCCCGCCCAGGTCCAGAGCCGCATCTCGAAGTACCAGAGCTTCACGCAGCTGCTGGGGGTGACCCCGGGGAACAACCTGAGCTGCTGATCCGCGGAGCGGAGCGGTCAGCGGGTGCGCAGGGCGGTCGCGAGCTGGGCGCGCGAGCGGACGTCGAGCTTCTGGTAGATGCGGGTCAGCCGTGCCTCCACCGTCTTGACGCTCAGGAACAGCTTCGCCGCGGCCTCCTGGTTGCTGGCGCCCTGGCTGACGAGCAGGGCGAGCCGGGTCTCGGCCTCGGTCAGCACCGCGGCGGCCGTCACCTGCGCACCGCCTCCCTCGCCGGAAGCCGGTTCCCTGGCGAGCTCCGTCCAGGGAACCGCCCCGGCCAGGCCGAACACCTCGGCCGCCGCCCGCAGCGCCGCGCGGGCGGGGGCTCGCCTGCGCCGGCGGCGCTCCACCCGGGCGAGGGCGAGCAGCGTACGGCCGCGCTCCAGCGGCAGCTGCAGGTCGTCGAACCGCCGGGCCGTGGCCTCCAGCAGGTGGACGGCCGCGTCGGCCTCGCCCTGGGCGGACAGGCACAGGCCCCGGGCCCGGTCGAGCGCGGCGACGACTCCGGTGCGACCGAGGCGCAAGGCGACCGTACGGACCCGGTCGAGGAGTTCGTCGGCCTCGCCGGGTGCGTCCGCGGCGATCAGTGCCTCGGCGAGCTCTCCGTGCCAGCGCAGGACCGAGGGGTCCACCACCTGCTGGGCGGCCTCCAGCGCGGCGACGCGGCGCAGGGTGGCGACCGCTTTGGCCGCCTCTCCGGTGGCCAGTTCGACCAGACCGAGCGCATGCAGGCTGCGGGAGAGGAAGACCTGGTCCTGCTCCTCCTGCGAAGCCTGGATGCCGCGCCGGGCGTAGCCGGCGGCGCGCGCGAAGCTGCCGCCCGTGGCCTCGGCCATCGCGGCGACGTACCAGGCGGGGCCGGGCGACAGGCCCGCCTCGATGGTCAGCTCCAGGGCCCGGCGGGCGTGGGCGGAGGCGGCCTCGCAGCGGCCGCTGCGCAGTTCCACCTCGGTGAGGCTGCGCAGGACCTCGAAGACGTCCTCGGCGGAGCCGGTGCGCTGGACCGCCGGGAGCAGGACCATCAGCTGCCGGCGGGCGTCGGCGAGGCGGTCGTCGAAGAGGGCGTGCCGGACGGCGAGGTACTGCGGTGCGTTGCGCATCCCGAGCGGCACCTCGGGGGCGGGCAGGGCGAGCGCCTCGGCCAGGATCTCCTCGGCGTCCGTGTCCCCGAGGATGCGGCCCATGCGGGCCCGTACGGTCAGGGCCATGGCCTCGGCGGTCTGGTCGCCGCCGAGCGCGGCGAGGCGGCCGGCCTCGGCAGCGGCGTCGCGGGAGCGGACCGGGTCTCCGTCGCTGAGGTTGTGCTTCCAGGCGATCCGCAGCTGGACGGCGGCCTGGAGCGAGGGGTCGCCGGCGGCCTCGTCCATGGCGTAGGCGAAGGTCTCGTCGAGGGCGCCCAGGGCCTGCCCGGCGGCGTCGATCACGGCGAGCCGGGCCCGTACCCGGTCGGCGGAGGAGGCGTCGCGGGCCAGGACGGCGCGCGTGGCGCGGCGCGCGAGGTCGGCGCGGCCGGCCCAGCCGGCGTCCTCGGCGGCCGCGACGAGCCGGGTCAGTTCCTCGCCGGCCAGCCAGGACGGCGTGCGTTCGGCGGCGAGCAGGCAGAGTTCGGCGGCGAGGACCCGCTGGCCCCGGCGCCGGCACACCGCGGCGGCCTCGGTGATCTCCGCGGCGAGCCACTGGTCGGGGGTGTCCACGGCGAGCGCGCGGTGGCGTACGGCCTGGACGGGGTCGTCGACGGCGGCGGCCAGGGCCGCGTGCCCGGCGGCGCGTTCGGGCCAGCCAGCGTCGGCGGCGAGGGCGGTGGGCAGGGCGCCGGCGGTGAACTCCACGGTGCCGTCCTCCCCCACCCTGACGAGTGCGGCCCGTTCCGCCTCGGCCAGCTCGGCCTCGGCGTCGGGGCGGCCGGCCCGGCGCCGAGGCCGAGCTGGCCGAGGCGGAACGGGCCGCACTCGTCAGGGTGGGGGAGGACGGCACCGTGGAGTTCAC
>NZ_JARAYQ010000482.1:0-2787 GCF_033794505.1 Streptomyces sp. MB09-01
CAAGTTGTTTATGAGACCACCCCCTCACCGCGTCGATCTCCCGAGGCCCAGTCGTAGCGGGCCGTTCGGCTCGATGGCCGGCGCGGGGGCGAAGGCGTCGAGGCCGAAACCGAACGCAGGGACGCGCCGGCCCCGCAGGCTGCGGCGACGCGCACCCGGCGGCGCGCTGTCGCCGAGACGAGGGCCTCGTCCGCTGGGGGCCGGGGACCTACCGGAGCGGCGGCCCCTCGGTCCGGCGGCGCTGCGAGCCGGGATGGCCCTGCCGCTTAAGATCCCGGAATGAAAATCGAACTGTCCGATGTGCTGGACGAACTGATCGAGCTGCAGGAAGCGACCGACGAAGCGCACGCCGAGTTGACGCGCCTTCAGGAGGAACTCGGTGACGCGGCTCAGTGGACCGACGAGCAGCACGTGATCTGGCGGGACGCGTGGGAGGAGGCGCGCGAGCCCTGGTGGCTGCTGGATACGGCCCTGGACCACTACGCGGAGACGACCGGTCTGGACCGCGACGAGCTGGAAGCCATGGTGCAGAAGGAGACAGGCCACGTCCCGCTGCCAGACGAGGCCTGACGGGCCCGCCGGCGATCGAGGCATCCTGACGCCCGTCCACCCCGTAGGCAGCCCCGCAAGGGGTGGGCGACACCACGGCGCCGCCCCGCCCCCGGCTGGCGCCCCTGGGCACCGGAGCGGGAGTAGTGGCGATCTCGCTCGCCGGAACTGTCAGCCTCCGTCGGCCGCCGTGCGGGCCCGCACCTCCTCCGGGGTGAGGTACTGGTCCGTGTACTCGAAGTCGCGCAGCGTCCCCGGTTTGTACGATTGGAAGCCGGTCCGGACGAAGTCGTCGCCGGCCACGGCGTTCAGGAGCCAGTTCGTCATCACCCGGGTCTTCGCCGCCCCGGTGCGCAGCGCCGCCCAGTGGTAGCCGCGGGCCACGGCCTGGGCGGGCATCCCGCGCAGGTCGATGCCGAGCGGCCGGGAGACGCCGTCGCGGCCGCCGAGGTCCACGACCAGTCCGAGGTCCTTGTGGACGTACGGACGCAGCGGCGTGCCCCGCAGCGTGGCGACGACGTTGTCTGCGGCGACCCTGCCCTGGCGCTCGGCGTGCTGCGCGGTGGGCGGGCACACCGTACCGTCCCCGCCCCCGGCGAGGTCGGGGACGGCGGCCGCGTCACCGAGCGCGAACGCGCCGTCCGCCCCCGGCACCCGCAGGTCCGGAGCGACGACGAGCCGGCCGCTCTTCGCGGTCTCGGCGCCCAGCGTGGCGATGAGGGGGCTCGCGGCGACACCGGCAGTCCAGATGAGGGTGCGGCAGGGCAGCACGCGGCCGTCGGTGAGGGTGACGTCCTCGGGGCCCACCTTGGCGACGGAGGCGCCGAGCGAGACCTCGATGCCGCGGCGGCGCAGCACGTCGAGGGCTGCCCGGCCCAGCCGGTCGCCGAGCTCGGGCATCAGCTTCGGGGCCACGTCCACGAGGTGCCAGCTGATCTCGCGCCGGTCCAACCGGGGGTAGCGGCCGACGGCGTTCGTGGTGAGCCGCTCCAGGGAGGCGGCCGTCTCGGTGCCCGCGTAACCGCCGCCCACCACGACGAAGCCGAGCCGTGAGGCCCGTTCCGCCGAGCCCGGTGCAGCGGCGTCGGCCAGGTCGAGCTGGGCGATCACGTGGTCGCGCAGATGGGCCGCCTCGGCCAGCGTCTTCATGCCGCGGCCGTGCTCCGCCAGGCCCGGGATGTCGAAGGTGCGGGTCACGCTCCCCGGCGCGAGCACCAGGTGGTCGTACGGCTGGTCCACCAGCTCCCCGGTGATCTTGCGGATGACGCAGACCTTGGCCCGGGTGTCGACGCCCACTGCCCCGCCGGGCACGATCCGGGTCCGGTGGCGGCGGCTGCGGCGCAGCGACACCGCCACGGACTGGGGGGTGAGCACTCCGGAGGCCACCTGCGGCAGCAGGGGCAGGTAGAGCTGGTAGGAGAACGGAGTGACCAGCAGGATCTCCGCCTCCCCGGGTGACAGCGTCCGCTCCAGGCGGCGTACGCAGGAGACGCCGGCGAAGCCCGCGCCGACGACCACGATCTTCGGTCGTGCCATGGTGTCCGTCCCTTCTCGGGTGTACGGGTCCCTGGCACGCCTTCCCCGGCAGGCCGTTCCATGCACGCGGAAAGCGGGGCGGACAGCTCCGGAGGGCTTGGAAAAGGGCAAGGTTCGGGGACTGCCTCAGCCGGGCATGGGCGGCCGGCAACGTGACCGGCCTCGGCGCGGTGCACGCGTCCGGCGGGGTCCCGTACCGGCCCGCGGGGGTCGTTGAACCTCCTGCAGTCCGTCGGCCACGATCTGGCGCATCTGCTGGTCGCCGCAGCCGTCTCGCAGGGCGTCGAAGAGACGCTGCGCGTACGGGGGTGGGCGGTGGACATTGAGGCGCCGCTCTCGGGGCGAGGACGGGGGCCCCGACCGTGGCGCCGGACTGCCAGTCGTCACCGACGCGTTGCCCCTCTGCAACCGGTGCTGGCCAGTCCTGTCCCGCTGACACGAGTAGAGGGTGCTGGTCACCAGCGAGGTAGGCGCCGAGAACCCGGCCGACGAGCCCGAGATCTCCCCGCCGCCGCAGGTCAGCAGCCCTGCGGTGCGTTCAATTGCGGCGGTCGCAGACTCTGGTGTTGTTCGACGTTCAACCTGTATGTTGAGCGCCGCCAGCTCCCGGCGTCAGTGTGAGAACCCCACTTCACCGCACCAAGTTGGGGCTCCCCTCTCTCTTGCCACAGGAGCAATGCATGACCATGCCCACCCCCGCAC
>NZ_JARAYQ010000483.1:0-2775 GCF_033794505.1 Streptomyces sp. MB09-01
GTCCCGTCGTGCCCCGTCCCGTCGACGGGACACAACAACCCACCCGCCCGTCGACCCGCTCCGGCGGCACCACGTGCAGCCGGTCGGACACGTGCAGCCGGTTTCGGAGACCGCGTTCGGCCCGAAGTCCTCCGCATCCGCCGATCGAGAACCCATGCGCCGCGGAGATTACGGCCACAGCTCCAGCAGCGCGTCCAGGGTGAGCTTCCACATCGGCTCGGCGCCCGTCCCGAACGCCGCGGCGAGCGCGTACCCGACGGCCGCGTCGTCGGCGCGCGGTTCGCCCTTCCACTCGACGGACACCCCGCCGTCCCCGCTCGACGAGAAGACCCCGAGGACCGCTCCGCCCCGGAGCAACTTGCTCCCGTCGAGCGAGTCGGGGACCAGCCGGTACGCACCGACATCCACCCGGTAGGACTTCCGCGTCAGAAACCCCTTGGCGGGCCGCAGCGACACCGCCGCCCCGTCGACGGTCATCGACAGGCACTCCGCGTCCCGCGTCCCGATCGGCACATGGCTCTCCACCGCCGCACCGGCGGCCCGCCGCACCTCGACCCGGGAGATCCCCTCCCCGTCCACGACGAGACTCCCGCCCTCGTGATCGAGTTCGACATCGACCACACCGAACAGCGGATCCTGGGCGGGTACGTACGAGAACGGGTGCATCAACTGGTCCTTTTCCCTGGGAATCCCACCCATTGTCAGCTCTGACCACCCCCGCCCCGCGCAGAGGTGCCGCCTTCCGCGACACGACTGACGCTGCCGAGCCACAGCAGGTCACGCGCCCTGGTCATGGCCACGAAGAGCTGGCTGCGCAGCAGTTCCTCCCGCTCCCGGGCCGTCTGCGACGTCTCCGTACCGGCTGCCGTGTCGGCCGCCGGCCCCTTCGCGAACACCGCATCGTGCTGGGGCAGGAAGACGTTCTTGAACTCCAGCCCCTTGGCCCGGCGATAGGTGCCCAGCTTCACCGCGTCGACCGCGTGGCCGTCGTAGTGCTCCAACTGGCACACCGGGATGCCCGCCTGGGTGAGCAGCCGCTGGTAGTGGCCGATGGCACGCATGGAGGGGCACAGCAGGGCGGTGTCGGCCAGCGCACCGTCGGGCAAGGAGCGCAAGGCGTCCAGGAGTTCCCTGTCCTGGGCGTCCACCGTGGGCCTGGTGACGCGTACGACGTCGCCCTCGTGGTAGGTGAGGTCGACATCGCGGCGGCCCGGAGTGCGCAGGCCGTCGAGGTCCTCGAACGCGTCGTCCGCCACGACGGTGAGGGCCGCGTCCAGGATCTGCTTGCTGTTGCGGTAGTTGGTGCGCAGCACCTGCCCGCGGTCACCGCGGATGTCGATGCCCGCGTCGGTCAGGCGGAAGCCGCCCGGGTACACGGTCTGCTGGCCGTCGCCGACGAGCAGCAGCCCGTTGGGCACGTCACCCACGAGTGCGTGCAGGAGGCGCACTCCGACGAGGGTGAGGTCCTGGACCTCGTCCACGACGACGGCCGCGTACGGGGGACGTTCGCGCCGGCGTGACGCTTCGGCCAGGGCGAAGGAGAGGACGTCGTTGAAGTCGTGCACGCCCCGCTCGCTGCGCAGCGATTCGTACGCTTCGTACAGCTCCCACACCGACTGCCGGTGCGTCCGGTGCAGGCTCGCCTTCCGTCGCCTCCTGTGGACGGTCGCGTACTCCTCGAAGCTGGTGAGACCTCGCCCCTTGATGACGTAGTCGATCTCTTCGCGCCAGTAGGTCGGGGCCGGATCGAGCTCGACCAGTCGGCTTTCGCGGCCGACGTTCTTCCAGGCGAGGCTGAAGGCGGTCTCGGCCTTGTCTCCGTGCAGCCGCACGGGTACGCCCCGCTCCTGCAGGAACTCCTGTGCCCAGGAGTGCAGGCTGCGGAAGTCCACCCGGTCGGCGACGCTCGGAGCCATGGTCCGCAGGAAGGTGCTCTGCACGCGGGGCAGGTTGTTGGCGAAGGTGACGTACAGGATGCGGCCGGTGGTGCGCCTGGCCAGGTGGGCCGCGCGGTGCAGGGCGACGACCGTCTTGCCGGTACCCGCCGGTCCGCTGATGCGTGCCGGTCCCGACCAGTTGCGGCGCACCAGTGCGACCTGATCGGGGTGGAGGAAGGTCATCCACTGCTCGATCGGCGCGCCCATCGCGCTTTTCAGGGCCGCATCACGCAGCCCTTCCAGATCGAACAGCCCGTCCGGAGCGCTCGGTCGGTCAGGTTCGGGCGCGGACGGCGCCTGCTGGTCGACCGCAGCCCCCACGTGGTCCGGGAACACCCGCTCGAGATGATCGGCGATCGCACGGACCGACTCCGCTCGCAGCCTGTGCCGCTGCGACAGCAGCACGGGGCCGATCTCGTGCTCACCCAGGAGCCGTATCCGGCCGAGGCCCGCGTCGAAGCGCCGCCCGGCGAACACCATGAGCGGCTGGACTGCCACGGGTGACATTCCGAGCGACGCCACCGCGCTCTCGGCGGCCCTCGTGGCGGCGAGCAACTTGGCAGCGTCTTCGTCCCGCGGCTCGCTCCCGGTTGTGACGTCGATGACGAAGACACCGCCGGGCCCCACCAGCAGCATGTCGGCGTTCGCACTCCCCGTCCCGGCCCATCGCCGGTCGACGAGCAACCGCCACCCGCGCGCGGTCAGCACCAACAGCTGGGCGAGCACCCGCTGCTCGCCCTCACCGACCGCTTTCCACCTCAAGGCCTGCTGGCGTGCAGCCTGCCACTGCTCCCGCAGCAACCGCTCCTGCCGCCGCGCCTCCTGCACCCGCTGCGAT
>NZ_JARAYQ010000484.1:0-2774 GCF_033794505.1 Streptomyces sp. MB09-01
ATAAGAGTAAGCCCACAAGTTGCAGAACCGGCGCCTATGCGGGCTGCAAGCAGATCTCCGGCTGAACCGTACCGCACCAGCCGGCGGCGGAGGGCGGGGTGCCGAGGGAAAATCTGCTTTCCCCGCCCTCCGCGGCCGGCTGGTGCGGGAGGGTTCAGCCGGAGATCTGCTTGCGGCCCGCTTCGCCGCCGATGCTGATCTTGCGGGGCTTGGCGCGCTCGGCGATCGGGATGCGCAGGGTCAGGACACCAGCGTCGTAGTCGGCCTTGATGCGCTCGGTGTCGAGGGTGTCGGCCAGCATGATCTGGCGGGAGAAGACGCCGAGGGGTCGCTCGGAGAGCTCCACCTTCACGGAGTCGGCCTTCGCGACCGGGCGGCGCTCCGCCTTCACGGTCAGCATGTTCCGCTCGACGTCGATGTCGATCGCCTCGGTGCTCACCCCCGGGAGGTCGAAGGCGATCACGTACTCGTCGCCCTCGCGGTAGGCGTCCATCGGCATGACGGACGGCTTCGACCAGGTCCCGGACGTACCCGACAGCTGCTGGACGATCCGGTCCATCTCGCGGAACGGGTCGGTGCGCATCAACATCGCGAAACACCTCCAGTTGGTTCAGTTGGTTCAGGCAGAAACTGCCAATGCGCTTCAACGTGCACCCGTTGTAACATGTCATCGAAACGATGACAAGCAAGGCGTCATCTGGAGGATGACGAGACGACGGAGAGTCCCATGAACGAACCCACCCCGCCGGCCACACCCGTCCCCTTCAGCGCCGCCGCGGCAGCTCTGGAGGCCATCAACCAGTCCGTAAAGAACGCGCAGCAGTCCTCCGCGCAAACGCCTGCGACCCCAGCGCCGCCCGCGGCCGGCTCCGGCCCGCACCCGGCCCTGGCCGCCCTGCTGACGCTGCGCCAGGTCCGCGAACAGCTCGCCGGCTGGGAGAGCGGGCTGATCGAAATCGCCCGCGGCGAGGGTGCGAGCTGGGCCGAGCTCGCCGGACCCCTCGGCGTCGCCAGCCGCCAGGCCGCCGAACGCCGCTACCTCCGCCTGCGCCCCGGCACCCCCGGCTCCACCGGCGAAGAACGAGTCCAGGCCACCCGCGACACACGCGCCGCCGACCGAACCGTCACCGCCTGGGCCCGCGACAACGCAGCCGACCTCCGCCGCCTCGCCGCACAGATCACCGCCCTCACCGGCCTCCCCGCCGACGCCGCCGACGCGGTCGGCGCCCTGAACCAGGCCCTCGGCCACGACGACGCCGCCCGCCTCGTACGCCCCCTGACCGACACCCGAACCCACCTGCGGCCCCAGGACGCCGAACTTGCCGAACGCATCGACACCCTGACCCGGCACACCGAGCAACTCCGCCAGACCACCCACGGCCAGCGCAGCACCTGAGCAGCACCCGCCCGGGAACCGTCGGCCGCGAGCGTGTTTGAAAGATCGCGCAAGTCGATCCGATCCGCCCGGCCCGAGAGTCCGAGGCCGAGCCCCGGGCCAGGCTTCACCCAGGGCCCTGCGGTGACGGCCAACCCTCCCGTGCGGGTGGTACGCCGCGTAAGCGACGGCCCCGGCCGCGGCTTCGGAGGCGTCCTTGAGGGCGGCCTTGGCCTACGGGGTGTCGAGGCCGGGTTTCTCGACGAAGAGGGCGCCCAGGCAGTCGAGGAACTCGGCGGAGAACAACTGCCATTCCTGGGTGGCCATGCGACCGGCCCGCGACATGGACCGCACCTGACTCCCGATCCGGTTCGTGAGGTCCTCGCGCGCTGCCGACACGACGGGCCGACACGACGGGCCCGCCCACCTGGTGACGCTCTATCCGCACTACGGCCAGTGGCTACCGGGGGGGCATCGGCAGCAACGGCTCAATCAACGGCCGGGCCGAGGCCGCAAGGGCGGATGGCGTGAATCCGCTGTGTCGGCCGCACCATCGGAGTGTTCCCCTCCGCCATCGAGACGGAGAACGCCCCCGGCAGGGGCAGCGCGGACCCGTACCGCCACAACGAACGCGGTCCAGCCGCCGGTTCGAGCGCGGCCACCGGATCCGGCGTGCATTGGAGGTCACAGGGTCCGCGTCGCAGCCGGGGCAGCACCAATGCGCCGTACGGACGTCCGAGCGGGGCCGTCTTCGGAGCAGACCTACCCGGGGAGTGCGTGCGTCATGTGCGGAGCGCCTTTGCTCGATCATGGCCGTTGTGTGGCAGGGATGTTGCGCGTCGGCCTGCCTCTTGTGCGGGTGCCGGAGGTGGGCCAACCTTTCGTTAGCGACCGTTCGCTCGGGCCCTTGTTGATTGTCATGAGCATGGCTATGCCCGCGCTCTGACGTGCCCTCACAACGGCCCGCCGTACGCCGCAACACACCGCCTACGAGGAGGACCCCCCACATGTCCGCGAAGCGTCACACCCACCGGAGAATTGCCGGTATCAGCGCCATGGCCGTCACGGCCCTCGCGCTCGGCGCGGCCGCCGCGTTACCCGCCGCGGCAGCCACCCCGGCCGCCCCGCAGGGCGTCATCGAGAACGCCGGCGCCGCCGGCACCGTCTCCGGCAGCTACATCGTGACCCTGAACGACTCTGCCGCCCGCTCCACCGCCGACAGCGGCAAGGCAGTCGCCAAGCGGTACGGCGCGCGGATCGACCGGACCTACAGCGCCGCCCTCAACGGCTACTCCGTCGAGGTCTCCGAGGCGCAGGCCAAGAAGCTCGCCGCCGACCCCGCCGTCAAGTCGGTCGTACAGAACCGCGTCTTCACCGTCGACACGACCCAGCCCAACCC
>NZ_JARAYQ010000485.1:0-2769 GCF_033794505.1 Streptomyces sp. MB09-01
GGACTCCGGGGTGGGCGAACTGCGCGGCGCCCGCCGCCCCCGCGCAGTTCGCCCACCCCGGAGTCCTCAACAGCCGCGCTCAACTGGACTTCGTACGCACGCAGGTGCAGGCCGGCCGGCAGCCGTGGAAGGCCGCCTACGACCAGATGCTGGCGAGCAGGTACGGCTCGCTGTCGCGCACGCCCAAGCCCCGCGAGGTCGTCGAGTGCGGCTCGTACTCGAACCCGAACATCGGCTGCACCGACGAGCGCGAGGACGCCATCGCCGCGTACAGCCACGCGCTCGCCTGGTACGTGACCCGGGACGCTAGGCACGCCCGCAAATCCATCGAGTTGATGGACGCGTGGTCCGCGAAGATCAAGGACCACACCAACAGCAACGCACCGCTGCAGAGCGGCTGGGCGGGCTCCACCTGGCCGCGCGCCGCCGAGATCATCAAGCACACGTACCCGGGCGGCTGGCCGGACCAGGGGCGCTTCGCGACGATGCTGCGGGACGTCTACCTGCCCGAGGTGATCAACGGGCGGCCGAACAGCAACGGCAACTGGGAACTGATCATGATGGACGCGGCCGTCGGGATCGCGGTGCACCTCGACGACCGCGCGAGCTACGACAAGGCGATGGGCATCTACCTCGGCCGCGTCCCCGCCTACTTCTACCTGGCCGCCGACGGCGCGCAGCCCGCGTACCCGCCGCGCTCGTCCATCGACACCCGCGGCGAGCTGATCGAGTACTGGCACGGCCAGAGCACCTTCGTCGACGGCCTCGCGCAGGAGACCTGCCGGGACTTCGGCCACACCGGCATGGGAATCGCCGCGGCCGTGCACGTCGCCGAGACCTCACGCATCCAGGGCCGCGACCTCTACCCGCAGTTCAAGGACCGGTTCCGGCACGCGCTGGGCTTCCACGCCACCTACGAACTCGGCGCGGCGGTCCCCTCCTGGCTGTGCGGCGGCACCCTGGCCAAGGGCATCGGACCGGCGACCGAGGTCGGCTACAACGCCCTGCACACCCGGCTCGGCGTCACGATGGAGAACACCCGCAGGCTCACCGAGGGACGGCGCCCGGCGGGCACCGAGAACCACTTCGAGGCCTGGGAGACCCTGACCCACGCCGACAACCCCAACTGAACGGCCGTCACCACCGGGCGGTGACGGCCCCCCGGGACCAGGCCGTGGTCCGGGAGGCCGTCGCCGCCGTACCGGGAGTGCGTACGGGCGTCAGCCCGCTTCGCGGACCTGGGCCGGGGTCGGCGCGGTGCCGCCCAGGTGGGCCGGCAGCCACCAGGAGTCCTCGGGGCCGCCGGGCTTGGCCGGGTAGGCGCGCTGGGCGGCGTCCAGGAGCTCCTGCACGCGCTCGCGCAGCCGGCGCGTGATGGCCCCGGCGTACTGGTCGGCGGGGGCCTCCATCGGCTCGCCCACGCGCATCGTCACCGGGATGTGGCTGCGCTTGAGGTTCTTCGGGCGGCCCTTCGTCCACAGACGCTGCGTGCCCCAGAGCGCCACCGGGATCAGCGGGACCCCGGCCTCCTGCGCCATGCGGGCCGCACCCGACTTGAAGCTCTTGAGGGTGAACGACTGGGAGATCGTGGCCTCCGGGAAGACCCCGATGATCTCGCCCGACCGCAGCGAGTGCAGGGCGTGCTCGTAGGCGGTCTCGCCCTGCTTGCGGTCGACGGGGATGTGCTTCATCGCGCGCATCAGCGGACCGGACACCCTGTGCCGGAACACCGACTCCTTCGCCATGAAGCGCACCAGGCGCTTCTGCGGCCGCGCCGTCAGGCCGGCGAAGATGAAGTCGAGGTATCCGATGTGGTTCGACACCAGGACCGCACCGCCCTTGCGGGGGATGTTCTCGGTGCCCTCCATGTCGATGCGGATGTCGAGGGCACGGAAGAGTCCGTGCGCGGCGCCGATCACCGGAGGGTAGACGAGCTCAGCCATGGTGGGGAGACCCCGCTTTCTGCCTGGGGAGGTGCCCCGGCCGGAAGTTACGGAAGCGTAGGTACGCGACCATGGGATCGTGCCCCATACGAGGGCTGCTGGCCAGCCCAGAGGCCCGTGCCCGGGGAGATTCTCGTCACGCCGGGAATGTCGTACGTCTCCAGGATGCTCCGAACCACGGACGAGCGTACGAGCATGGCGTACGCGGACGAAGACGGCGAGGGGAGCGCGGGTGCTCGGGCAGGAAGGGCGGGAAGGCGTGGGGGACGGCTCGCGCGGAGGCGTACGGGCCGCGGGACCGGAGTCCGGGCCGGACGGCGCTCCGGCCACCCGACCGTGCTGGTCCTGGACTCGGAGGGCCGGACCGTCCGGCGGGCGGCCGGAATGCCGCGCAAGGCGGACGTGATCGCCGCGCTGGGGGCCGCCGTATGACGGGCGGTTCCCCACGGGGCCCGGCGGCCGGGTGCGGGTCCCCGTCCGTATCCCCGTCCGGGTCTCGGCCCGGGGCCCGGGGCGGCGCCGGGGCACCGGGCACGCCGGTGCGCGCGCCCGCACGCAGCGTGACGCGCCTGACATCTGCCCGATCCCGCTTGACTGTGTCCACGGAAGATCGCCAGGCTGGCGGTATGCGGTATGAACTCCTGCTCTACGGACGGGTCCACGTGGACCTCGTCCGATACGCGAGCGCTCGCTGTCGGGATCGCTGACGCCCCCGGCCCCGGCCCCCGATCTCCGACAGCGCCCGCGTGTCCCGCGGCAGAAGGCAGAACCCTGATGACTGCTCCGACGGTCCCGGCGGTCCACACCGCTCCGCCCCCCCGTAGCC
>NZ_JARAYQ010000486.1:0-2762 GCF_033794505.1 Streptomyces sp. MB09-01
AACTACGCCGCCGCCAACACCTACCTCGACGCCCTCGCCCACCACCGCCACCACCACAACCTCCCCGCCACCAGCCTCGCCTGGGGACTCTGGGACACGAGTACCGGCAGCATGGCCGCCCAGTTCTCGGAGGCCGACATCAAGCGGTGGGCCGCCAAGGGCATCCTTCCGCTGACCCCGGAACGCGGCATGGAGCTCTTCGACGCCGCGCTCACCGCCGGCCGGCCGGAGCTGGTGCCGATCGAGCTGGACCTCAAGGCGCTGCGCTCTCCGGACCGGTCCGCGCCCGCCCTGCTACGCACCCTGGTCCGCGCTCCGCGGCGACGCGCAGCCGCGGCCACCGGTTCCTCCTGGGCCGAGCGCACCGCCGGACTGCCCCCGGCCGACCGCCGGCGTGCCGCCGGTGAGCTCGTGCGGACCACCGTCGCCGCCGTGCTCGGCCTGGCGGGCCCCGCCGCCGTCAACGACAGCGGGCCCTTCATCCAGCTGGGCATGGACTCCCTCACCGGTATGGAGCTGCGCCGCAGGCTGGCCTCGGACAGCGGTATCGCGGTTCCCGCGACCGCCGTCTTCGACCACCCCACTCCGGCCGCGCTCACCGACTTCGTCGTCGCCGAGCTCGCCAAGATCGCGGGTGAGGCCGCTGCCCGGCCGGTCCGGCAGGCGGCGGCCGGCGCGGGCGCCGACCAGGACGACCCGATCGTGATCGTCGGCATGGCCTGCCGCTATCCCGGTGACGCCCGCTCCCCCGAGGAGCTGTGGCGGCTCGTCGCCGACGGCACCGACGCCATCGGCCCCTTCCCCGCCAACCGCGACTGGGACGTCGACGACCTCTACGACCCGGACCCGGCCCGGGCGGGCAAGAGCTACACCCGGCACGGCGGGTTCCTCTACGACGCCGACCGGTTCGACGCCGAGTTCTTCGGCGTCTCCCCCCGGGAGGCGTTCGCGATCGACCCGCAGCAGCGCCTGCTGCTCGAGACCACCTGGGAGAGCTTCGAGCAGGCGGGCATCGACCCGACCACCCTGCGCGGCAGCCGCACCGGCGTGTTCGTCGGCACCATGTACGACGACTACGCCTCCCGCCTGTCCGCCGTTCCGGCCGAGTACGAGGGCTACCTGAGCACCGGCAGTGCCGGCAGCGTCGCCTCCGGGCGGCTGTCCTACACCTTCGGGCTGGAGGGCCCGGCCATCACCGTCGACACGGCCTGCTCCTCTTCCCTCGTCGCCCTGCACCTGGCCTCGCAGGCCCTGCGCCAGGGCGAGTGCACCCTCGCCGTGGCGGGCGGCGCCACCGTCATGGCCACTCCGCGGCCCTTCGTGGAGTTCAGCCGCCAGCGCGGGCTCGCGCCCGACGGCCGGGTCAAGTCGTTCGCGGCTGCGGCGGACGGTACGACGTGGAGCGAGGGCGTCGGCGTCCTGCTCCTGGAGCGGCTCTCCGACGCCCGCCGCAACGGCCACGAGATCCTCGCCGTCGTCCGCGGATCCGCCGTCAACCAGGACGGCGCCAGCAACGGACTCACCGCCCCCAACGGCCCCTCCCAGGAGCGGGTCATCCGCGAGGCACTCGCCGCCGCCGGATTCTCACCCTCCGACGTCGACGCCGTCGAGGCCCACGGCACCGGGACCACCCTCGGCGACCCCATCGAGGCACAGGCCATCCTCGCCACCTACGGCCAGGACCGCGACGCCGACCATCCCCTCCACCTCGGCTCGCTCAAGTCCAACATCGGCCACTCCCAGGCCGCCGCCGGCGTCGGCGGCGTCATCAAGATGGTCATGGCCATGCACCACGGCACGCTCCCGCGCACCCTGCACGTCGACGCGCCGAGTCCGCACGTGGACTGGTCGAGCGGCGCGGTGTCACTCCTCACCGAGGCGACCCCGTGGCCGGAGACCGACCGGCCGCGGCGCTCCGCCGTCTCCTCCTTCGGGATCAGCGGCACCAACGCCCACGTCGTCCTCGAACAGGCCCCCGCCGCCGAGGCAACGGAGTCCCGCGACCCGGCGACCCCCGCCCAACTGCCCTGGGTGCTCTCCGGCCGCGGTACGGAGGGCCTGCGCGCCCGGGCGGCCCAGCTGCGGCGGCTCGCCGCCGAGGCCGGCACGGAAGGCGGATTCGACCTCGCGCACCTGGACATCGGTCACGCGCTGGCCACCACCCGGGCGGCGCTCCCCGACCGTGCGGTCGTCCTCGCCGACGACCCGGCGGGTCTGCTGGCGGGCCTGGACGCGCTGGCCCGGGGAGAGTCCGTACCGCAGCTGGTGACCGGGGACTCCGGCAGGGCGAACGGGGCCTCCGGACTCGCGTTCCTGTTCACGGGTCAGGGCAGTCAGCGTCCCGGGATGGGCCGCGAACTGTACGAGACCCACCCGGCGTTCGCCGAGGCGCTCGACGCCGTCTGCACGCGGATGGACGCCCACCTGGGTCTGTCGCTCAAGGAACTGATCCTCGCCGGCGAGGGCAGCGAGCAGGCTGCTCTCCTCAACCGGACGCAGTACACGCAGCCCGCCCTGTTCGCCGTCGAGGTCGCCCTGTTCCGGCTGGTGGAGCACTACGGGCTGACCCCCGACTACCTGCTCGGCCACTCGGTGGGCGAGCTGGCCGCCGCACACGTCGCCGGGGTCCTCTCCCTGGACGACGCCTGCACCCTGGTGGCCGTCCGCGGCCGTCTGATGCAGTCCGCCCCCACCGGCGGCGCCATGATCGCCATCGAAGCCACCGAAACCGAAATCCTCAACACCCTCCCCACCCACCACGG
>NZ_JARAYQ010000487.1:0-2742 GCF_033794505.1 Streptomyces sp. MB09-01
CCGGGAAACCCCGAAAGAACGGGCCGGGCGATCACAGCAGGGACGGCCGTGTCGGTGGCCTCCGGCCTGGTCGGGGCGCGCATCAGATCGCTCCACACTTCGCATTTCTCGGCGGCTGCGAGCCGTCTGGGGCCGGACATAAGCCGCCACCTCTCACGCGTGTTGCTGTACGACGGCGACCGACCGCTGTCCGGGGCCGGTCATAGGCCGCCACCGATCGCTACGCGCTGCTCAATGATGGCGGCCGCGGGCAGCCTGGGGCTGGAGTGGACCGCCCAAGCCGGCTCGCTTCTTGCTGAGCCTGTCCGATGGGGATTCGGGGGCGGGGAGGCGTGAGAGAGCGCCTCTACCGAACTGTGCTCGGGTCTGGGCGGGTAGGCAGGTGAAGAGTTCAGCAAGATGCCCTAATTGCCTAAGTGCGGATGTGAGTTTGGGGCGTCGGTCTCGTGTTGGCCCCGGTCTGGTTCGGCTGAGGTGAACTTCCGCCTCTCAGGATCCTCAATCGGCCCTCATCGGGCCTGATGGGGCCCCAGTTGGGGGCGGTTGCCCTCGCCGAGGAGCGTTCAGCGATCCGTGGCGGTCTGCGGCTCCCGGCAACCGCCGGACGGCGTCGCGGAGGACTAAATCGTCGTCTGAGCGGCTTGAGAACTCCTAACGAAATGAGTGGCGGGGAACGCTAGGACCGGCGGCCAGAGTCAGAGTGGTCCGCAAGCGGCAGCGTTCTTCCGGGGCGTCCGCCAGAGCGGAGTGGTCTGGCCTGTCCGGGATGACGGCGGAAGCCCGGCTCCCCTCTCCACCGACGGCACGCGAAGCCTTCCCTTCTGGTGGGCTACGGGTCGAATCCATGACCCTGGAAGCCTGGCGGGAGCGCGAACTGCTCGATGCCGCCCAGGAGGGACTCATGATCGGCATCAACTGGAGCCGGCCGCGCCTCGTTGGCTGGAGTTTCACCCCGATGGAAGTTCTCAACCGACTGGCGGCGGCTGACTAAGGCCGTGTCTCTCTGATCAGGTCAGGCCCGGGGCGCCCGGCACCGCGGGCTGATCCGAAGGAACGTCCCAGGCGGACCGAATGCGCGGGCAAGGGCGCCGAGCCGGCCGTTGACAGCCGAGTTTCATAGGCAAACCGTTGTCGGCGCGTCGTTGCCCGGCGGGCCCGTCACCCCCATCCTGACGGTTCAGCACGATCACGATGAAGAGAATGAAGGTTTCCCGCACATGCAGCACATCCCCGACCTCGGAAAGAACTCGCTCGGCAAGCCGGATCCGTGGGCCAAGTTCCGAGGGCTCGCCTGGTGGCAGTTGGTCCTCTCGATCGTGCCGATCCTCCTGCTGCCGGTCGGCGGGGCGATAGGCGGGGCCATCGGGGCGGCGGGCCTCTTCGCGAACCTCTCCCTCGCCCGCAAGCCGTTCGGGACGCCGGTCAAGCTCCTGGCGATGCTGGGCGTGGTACTCGCCTCTTATCTGGGTTACTTCCTCGTCGTGGGTCTCGTCTACAACCTGCTCAAGGGCTGACTTTCCGGCCGGGAATCCTGATCTCGGCGGCCGGGGCGACGGGCCCGGGGTAACTCGCCCCGTCCCGTGTCCTTCGGATCAGGGGCCGGGGCGTCCGGCACTGATCCGCCAGCCCGCCGCGCCCGACCGTGCCAGGGCGAGGCTGTCGTGCATGTTCGCGCCGGACACGACATCGGACAGCATGGGCAGCTTGCTGCCCTTCTTGCCGCGATCGACCGGGTTCGGCCCGGTCAGCGATCCCCCTCTTGGCGCGAACGGAGGCCGCGTCGACGATCGCCGAGGCCCAGTCCACCTCGCCCCGGGCGCCGAGTTCGTCCAGCACCGCCCGGTGCAGCCGACGCCACAGGCCGGCCTCGGTCCATACCGTGAAGCGGCGATGCGTGGTGGCGGGCGACGTGCCGAACGTCGGCGGCAGATGCCGCCAGGCACATCCGCTGGTGCGGACGAGCCGCGAACGACGGCAGCAACGGGGCGGTCAGCTTCCAGAGTTCATCAGGAACCGGACGCTTCGATAGATCAGCACCCACGACCGGCATCATGCCGCACGAACATCAAGTCACGTGAGGCAACCTCTAAGCCTTGATTGGTGCGGCCGACCTGGCGGCCTGCTCGATCTTCGCGCAGTGGGCTGCACGGGCTTCCTCGTCGATCTGCTTCTCGTTTTCGGCGCGCACCCCGGTCCGGCCGTCGAGGCCCTCGCGCAGGATATCGGCGTGCCCGGCATGCCGGATGGACTCGCCGAGGACATGGACCATGAGGGCGAACAGGTTCGTGTTCGAATAAGGCTCCGGCCACCACGGCACGTGGCCGGGGGCGTCGAGGGGAAGCTCGTTGATCGTCGCGTCCGAGTGTTCCCACGTGCGCCGGTAGAACCCGATGATCTGATCGCGGGTCTCGTCCTCGGTCGCCCACAGATCGCTGCCGTCGGAGTCCTGCCACCGGGGCAGCGATTCCGGGGAAGGTCGGTCGAAGACCTCGCCGAAGTACCTGGCCTCGACGGTGGCCACGTGTTTGACCAGGCCGAGGAGGTTGGTCCCGGTCGCTGTCAAAGGTCGGCGGGCGTCGTATTCGGACAAGCCGTCGAGTTTCCAGAGCAGCGCCTTGCGGTCCCGCCGCAGTCTCCCGTGCAGGTTGTCTTTCGCGAATTCATCGATCATGCGGCATGAGCCTGCCATGGGCTGCTCGTGGTCTCAAGATCCCGTACGTGGTCCGCAACGACTGGAAGAGC
>NZ_JARAYQ010000488.1:0-2741 GCF_033794505.1 Streptomyces sp. MB09-01
GGTGGCTGATGTGTCCGGTGTGGTCGGTGTGACAGGTGTGGTCGGGTGGCCCGAGCATCCCCGCTGTCCCGGCCGGGGGTGGCGGGGTGGCGACAATGCGCCGTTCCTGGGGCCGGAGTTGGCCATTCCGGCACCCGGCAAGGGGACTGATCCCCTTCGTGGGTAGTTCAGCCGCCGTTCACGTGCGGGCGAGAGCGTGTGCGCCGACGACCGCACGACAGGCGCACCACCTCCCCACCCCCAGGAGACCCGATGCCGCTCAGCCGTAGAGACTTCACCGCCCGCACCGTCATCGCCGGCGCGGGAGTCGCGCTCACCGGGACGGTCGGTGCCCTCGCCACCGCCCCGGGAGCGCTGGCGGCCGACGACAGCACCCACCGCGACGAGCACGGACGGCCCTGCGAGCCCGGCTACGGCCCGCTCGTCCCCGACCCGGCCGGCATCCTCGCCCTCCCCGCCGGGTTCACGTACCGCGTGATCACGCACAGCGGGGTCACCACCCTGGAGTCCGGCGAGAGCACCCCGTCCAACCACGACGGGACCGCCGCCTTCGCGGGCCACCGAGGAGTCACCCTGCTCGTCAACAACCACGAGCTCAAGGGCCCCCGTTCGGGCTGGACCCACCCCGTCCCGCTCACCGAGGGCCTGGTCTACGATCCGGCCGCGGCCGGCGGCTGCACGGTCGTCGAGGTCCGGCGCGGCGGCGAGGTCGCCGAATGGGTGGGCATCGCCGGTACGTCCACCAACTGCGCGGGCGGCGCCACCCCCTGGGACACCTGGCTGACCTGCGAGGAGAACTCCGACCTCGCCGGCAAGAACGGCATGACCAAGGACCACGGCTACGTCTTCGAGGTCGACCCGCACGACCGGCGCGCCAACCGCGACCCGCGCCCGATCAAGGCCTTCGGCCGCTACGACCACGAGGCCGTGGTCATCGACCCGCGCCAGGGACACACGTACCTGACCGAGGACGCCTCCGGCCCCAACGGGCTGCTCTACCGCTGGACCCCGCCCCGCGGCTTCCACCACGGACGCGGCAGGCTCCGTACGCTCGCCGCCGACGCCGGCGTGCTCCAGGCAGCCAAGTGCATCGACAGCTCGGGCCGCTTCGTCGACGACCTCTCGCGCGCCACGAAGATCGGCACCGTCTACGGGGTCGACTGGGTGGACGTCCAGGACCGAGACGCCCGGACCGTGCCGGTGCGCAAGCAGTTCGCGGACGGGGTGGTGACGCGCGGACGCAAGCTGGAGGGCATGTGGTGGGCCGACGGAGGCGCGTACTTCGTCTCCTCCTTCGCCCGTGAGGAGAGCCCGGGCGCGGCGCACGACGGCCAGGTGTGGTTCTACGACCCGAAGCGGCGCACGGTCCGGCTGACCGTCCTGATCGGCGTCAACGCCGATCAGGCGGTGGACGGCGGCTACGACGGCCCGGACAACATCACCGTGTCGCCGTACGGAGGGCTGGTCATCGCGGAGGACGGATCGGGGCTGCAGCACCTGTTCGGCGCGACCGACTCGGGCCGCACCTACCCGCTGGCGCGCAACGAGCTGAACATCGGATCGGCCGAGGAGCCGGAGTACTCCGAATTCACCGGTGTCTGCTTCTCCCCGGACGGGCGCACGCTGTTCGCCAACCTCCAGAGCCCGGGCATCATGCTGGCCATCACCGGGCCGTGGCGGCGCGGGCACTGACGCAGGCGGTGCCGGGCGTGCCCAAGGGCGCGAGCGCGGGGGCTGGCGCCTGCGCGGGCGGGCGTGGGTGCCTGGGCACCCGCGCCCGCTCACTGACCTGCGGATACCTCCGCGCGGGAGCCATCGGCCCACTCGGTGAGCAGGAACTCATACGCCTCCGAGGGCCACTCGCCGTCCACCCGGGTCTCGACGAGGAGCCGTATAGCCTCGTTCGCCTCGGCGGCGGACGGGCGGGCGGGTCCCGCGGGCGTGAGTGTCTGGTGCATGGTTTCAAGGCTACGGGCGGGCACTGACAGCAACGTACGGATTACGCGTGGCATCCATCACCCGGGATGCGCCGCCGTGGCTGCCGGTGCCCGCCCACCTGCTCAGAGTGCCTGCGCGGCGGGCTTGACCATGCCGCGCACTGTGCGCGACTTCACAAACTCGCCCATGGCCGTCATCTCCCACTCGCCGCTGAACTGCTTGATCAGCTTGGCCATCATCACGCCGGTCTGGGGCTCGGCGGTGGTCAGGTCGAAGCGCACCAGCTCCTCGCCGCTCGCCGCGTCGATCAGGCGGCAGTAGGCCTTCGCCACCTCGGTGAACTTCTGACCGGAGAAGGAGTTGACCGTGAAGACCAGGCCGGTCGCCTCGGCGGGGAGCCGGCCGAGGTCCACGACGATCACCTCGTCGTCGCCCGCGCCCTCACCGGTGAGGTTGTCCCCCGAGTGCTTGACCGAGCCGCCCAGGATGGACAGCTTGCCGAAGTAGCAGCTGTCGATGTGGTTGCGCTGGGGGCCGTACGCGATGACGGAGGCGTCGAGGTCGATGTCCCGGCCGCCGAAGGCGGGCTCCCAGCCCAGGCCCATCTTCACCTGGGAGAGCAGCGGGCGGCCGCCCTTGACCAGGGAGACGGTCTGGTTCTTCTGGAGGCTGACCCGGCCCTTGTCGAGGTTGATCTTCCCGGTGCCGGGCGGGGCGGCCGGGGGTGCGGCGGGCGCCGCAGCCGGAACCGGCGCGGCCGGGGTGACGGGGGCCGTCGGGGTCGTGGCACCGCCGAGCCAGGG
>NZ_JARAYQ010000489.1:0-2740 GCF_033794505.1 Streptomyces sp. MB09-01
GTAGCGGCCCCGCCGCCCCCGGCCCGGCGGTCGCCCCCGCTCCCGTGCCCGCCGGGGCCGGGGCGGCGGGGCCGCTACGGCGCGGTGAGGATCCTCGGGCCGGCGGCGGTGATCGCGACGGTGTGCTCCGAGTGCGCGGCGCGGCTGCCGTCGACGGTGCGCAGGGTCCAGCCGTCCCCGTCGCACCGGTAGTCGTCCGTACCGCCCGCGATCAGCATCGGCTCGATGGCGAGGACCACGCCGGGGCGCAGCTTCATGCCGCGTCCCGGCGGGCCCTCGTTGGGCACGCCCGGGTCCTCGTGCATGCTGCGGCCGACGCCGTGACCGCCGAAGCCGTCCGGGACGCCGTACCCGGCGGCGCGACAGACCGTGCCGACGGCGTGGGCGATGTCCCCGATCCTGTTGCCGGGCACGGCGGCGGCGATACCGGCCGCCAGGGCCGCCTCGGAGGTCTCGATCAGCCGCAGGTCGGCCGGGCGGGCCCGGCCGACGGTGAAACTCACCGCCGCGTCCCCGACCCAGCCGCCGAGCTTCGCCCCGCAGTCCATGCTGACCAGGTCTCCGTCGCGCAGCCGGTACCCGTCGGGGATGCCGTGCACGATCGCGTCGTTGACCGAGGCGCACACCACGCCCGGGAAGGGCACCGGCGCGAACTGCGGCCGGTAGCCCAGGAAGGGGGAGGTCGCGCCGGCCTCGCGGAGCACCCCGCGGGCCACCCGGTCGAGGTCCAGCAGGGACACCCCGACGCGCGCGGCCTCCCGTACGGCGGCCAGGGCGCGGGCGACCACCCGGCCCGCGGCACGCATCTCGTCGATCTCTCGGTCCGTCTTCAGTTCCACCATGCCAATAATTATACCGGTATAACAATAACGGGATAGTTATTGGCGTCCGGGGGTAGGATGAGCACATGGTCCGTACCCCCCTCACCCCTGAAGAGCGCGAGCGCGGCGAGCGGCTCGGCGCGCTGCTGCGCGAGGCCCGCGGCGGCCGCAGCATGGTCGAGGTCGCGGCCGGCGCGGGGCTCTCCGCCGAGACCCTCCGCAAGATCGAGACCGGTCGGGCGCCCACCCCCGCCTTCTTCACGGTCGCCGCGCTCGCCGGGGCGCTCGGGCTCTCGCTGGACGATCTGCTGACGCGCTGCGCCGCGGTTCCCGCCTGAGGGAGGTCGGTCCGGGCCGGTCCGCCCGAGGCCGGTCCGTCCGGGCGGGTCCGGCGGGCCGAACGGCCCAATCGGCGGTGGGAGCGCCGGGGTGCGGGGCAAGCGTGAAGGCGTGTCAGCCACGAACGCATCCCAGCGACTCGGTTTCGGAATCCTCGGCGCCCTCCTCGCGGGCGGCCTGCTGCTCGCGGCGTGCGCCGCCCCCGACGGCCGGACACGCGCCGACGACGCGAGCCGCGCCCCTTCGAAGGAGGCCCGCGGCCCCGCCCCGGTGAACGGCCGGCCGCCGGAGCCGCCGCCACCCACGCCGTGAGCGCGGCCGGGTCCGGACGGCCTAGGGTCGGGGCATGGATCTCGAGGAACTCGGCAGGGCGCAGTACGTCAGTCTCACCACCTTCCGCAAGGACGGCACGCCCGTGGCGACGCCGGTGTGGGCGGTGGCCGACGGGGGTGAGCTGTACGTGTGGACGCGCAGCGACTCGTGGAAGGTCAAGCGCATACGCAACGACGGGCGGGTCACCGTCACCGCTTGCGACGTGCGGGGGCGTGTCGTGGAAGGGGCCGCCGTGCGCGAGGGCCGGGCCAGGCTGCTGGACGAGGCGGGGCTGCGGCGCGTGCGGAAGCTGATGTCGCGCAAGTACACGTGGCAGTTCTGGGCGGTGGACGTGCCCGCCACCGTGGCGCGGCGCGGGAAGCGGCCGCACACCGCGATCGCCGTCAATCTTTGAGACTCCCGTAGCCCGCCCGTAACACGGGTGGGATCCAATGCGGTCATGGAGACCGCGACTTCGCTGGCGATCAGTCAACTCTCGGGATATTTGCGGGGGTTGACGCAGAGGCTGGATCCCGGGGCAGGCTGGTACGGGGAGTTCCTGCGCCGGGATCCGGAGGGCGTCCGGGCCTGCCTGGAGGGCGCCGCGATGCCGCCGTGGGACGTGGTGGAGTCGCTGCTGCGGGACCTGGAGGAGGCGCGGGGCGCGGAGTTCGCGGCGCGCGAGACCGTATACGCGGCGCAGCTGCGGGCGGCGGCCGTCACCGCGTGGGACCGGCTGCCGGGCGGCGAGGAGGAGCTGCGGACCCTGCTCGTGGCCTCGGCCGCCCAGCGGGCCGAGGCGGAGTCGGCCCTGCGGAATCTGACGGCACGGCTCGGCGGGGCCGCCGGCCCGGCGGAGACGGACGTCCTGACCCGCGAACTCTCCTGGACCCAGGACGACGTGGCCCGCGCCGCGGCCCGCCACGAGGACCTCGTAGCCCGCCTGAGGTCCCTGCTGACCACCCCCTTACCCGGCGTCCCCCGCCAGCGGACCACGCCGTCGGAAGGCCCCCACCAGCCGGCCGAACGGCCCCAGGCCGCGCCAGGGCGGGCTCATCAACAGACCGACGGGCCCGAAGCCCCGCCCGAACGGCCCCGCCACCCGGGCGGCTGGACCGAAACGCCGTCCGGTTGGACCGAAGCCCCGCCGGCGCGGTCCCACGAGCCGTCCGAAGGGGTCGCGGCGCCATCCGGGCAGATCGGCCACCCGGCCGGCTGGGCCGGGGCGCCGGACGGCCGGACGGGAAGGTCGTCCGGTGGGACGCCGC